>JALZAI010000003.1 GCA_030948475.1 Actinomycetota bacterium | reverse complement strand
GCTCGGCATCGACGGGATCGCGCTCAGCATGACGCACGTAGCCGGTATCGCCGCAGCGACCACTGTCGAACTAGTACGGCAGTTGTAGTTCGTGATCATTGCTGTTCGTGACTTCGGTAGTGGCATTCGCGCGCGCGGGCTTGATGTCGTCGTCGCCAGCGTGACCAGGCCAGCAGGCTTTCGACGGTATGTCGTGCGCCGAGCAGTAGGGCGTCGAACAGCCGGCGGAACTCGTTGACGGTCAGTTCGATCAGCCCGGCTGGCCGCGATGTGGTGTCGCGTTCGTCGGCGGTGGCGACGGCCAGGAACGCGTGGGCGAGCATGGCCAGGGTGGTCCAGCGGTGCCACGAGGTCCAGCAGCGGACCTGGTGCTGATCGAGCCCGACCAGTCCCTTCGCGGCCTGGAAATTCTCCTCGACGCGCCAGCGCTGCCCAGCTACCCGGGCCAGTGTCGCCAGTGGCACGGGATGCGGGGAGTAGCAGCGCAGATAGGCCAGCTCACCGGTGCGCTCGTTGCGGCGGATCAGCAGGTGATGCTGACCGTTGACGGCGGCGGGGCGTGCCGGCTCGCCGTCGGCCGATTCTGGCTCGAGCGCGACCCAGGCCCAGGAATAGAAGCGGCGGCCCTTGCTGCCAGGGCCGCACGAGACGCTCTGCCAGGCCCGGGCAGGCATCAGCGCGGCAAGCTCGTCGACGCGTATCGGTCCGGCGTGGGTGGGCACCCGCCGATTCGCGGCGATCTGCAGCACGTAACCCAGCCCGGCGCGGCGGACCGCGGCTCGCAGGCGAGGGTCAGCGCCGTAGACCTCGTCGCCGGCCACCCACGAGGCGGGTGTTCCGGCAGCCAGCGCCCGCTCGATCATCGCGATTGCCAGCGCGGGCTTGGTGGCGAACTCGATGCCGTCCGGGACACCGGCCGCGGCGCACCGGCCCGGATCGCCGGTCCAAGACTTCGGCAGATACAGCGCACGGTCGAGGAACGCGTGCCCACGGTCGGCGGCGTAGGTGAGGAACACTGCGACCTGCGCGTTCTCGATCCGCCCGGCCGTGCCGGTGTACTGGCGCTGCACCCCGACCGAGTGCACGCCCTTCTTCACATCGCCGGTCTCATCAACGACCAGGACCGCGTCCGGGTCGGCGAAGTGATCGAGCACGTAGCCGCGCAGATCGTCGCGCACTGTCTCGGCGTCCCACTTGGCCCGGTTCAACAGATGCTGCAACCCGTACGGGCTGGCCGCCCCACGCGATTCCGCGATCGTCCAACAGTTCTTGCGGTCCAGCCCGGACAGCATCCCGAGCATCAGCCCGGCCGCGTGCCGCAGCGGCTCGTAGCGGGCAAAGCGCGGCGCGATCCGATCGACGACCTCGCCGAACGCCTTCCACCATCGATCAGGGTTTACGCTGTGCGCCGCGGCCACCGCGGCGATCTCCATGTTCCACACAAGCAGCGGATGCTCGCCCGGTGGCCGCCCCAGATCTGGCAGAAACGCCGACCACGACGGGCGATCGCCTCACGGGTAACGATCTACAACTGCCGTACTAGTGGTATGTCTCCAAAATAGCTAGCTGTTTCTGGGTTAGACTTCGTGGATGATGACGCCTGCCACCGCGTTGGTGATTTCGGAAGGTCAGCGTGAGGCGTTGGAGGCCATCGCCAAGTCGCAGACGGCGCCGTATCGGCAGGTTCAGCGCGCGCGGGTGCTGTTGTTGGCCGCCGACGGGGTCGCGAATTCGTTGATCGCCGAGCAGGTCTCGGTGACGGCGACGACGGTGCGGGCGTGGCGTTCGCGTTTCGAGCAGGAGGGCCTGGCGAAGCTGGGCAAGGTCCGGGCAGGACGCGGCCGCAAGTCGACGATCCCGCAGGACAAGATCGAGGAGATCGTGGAGCTGACCCGCAACTCCAAGCCGGCGGGGCAGACCCATTGGTCGTGTCGCACGATGGCCGCCCAGGTCGGGGTGTCCCCGGCGACGGTGCAGCGGGTGTGGGCCGCGCGCGGACTCAAGCCGCACCGGGTCAAGACATTCAAGTTGTCCAACGACCCTCGCTTCGAGGAGAAGTTGATCGACGTGGTCGGGCTCTATCTGGCGCCGCCGGACAACGCGATCGTGCTGTGCCTGGACGAGAAATCCTCTGTGCAGGCATTGGACCGGACCCAGCCTTCGTTGCCGATGACCAAGGGTCGCGCGGCGACGATGACCCACGACTACAAGCGCAACGGCACCACGACGCTGTTCGCGGCGCTGGACGTGCTGACCGGCAAGGTCATCGGCCAGTGCCTACCTCGGCACCGGCACGAGGAGTTCCTGCGCTTCCTGCGCAAGCTCGACCGTCAGGTGCCCAAGGGCCTGCAGGTACATCTGATCTGCGACAACTACGCCACCCACAAACACCCCGACGTGAAGACATGGCTCGGCAAGCACCCCCGCTTCCACATGCACTTCACCCCGACATCCTCGAGCTGGTTGAACCTGGTCGAACGCTGGTTCCGGGAGCTGACCGACAAGGCGTTGCGCCGCGGCGTGTTCCACTCCGTGCCCGACCTCATCGCCAAGATCGAGGAATACCTCGACGCCCACAACGATGATCCGAAACCATTCATCTGGACTGCCACCGCCGACGACATCCTCGCCAAAGTCGCCCGCGGACGCGTCGCACTCCAAGCGGTCAGCTAATGACGAGACACATCACTAGCGCAGCACCGTGCGGTCGACGCCACGCTGACCGGCCGCGTCAGTTGGTCGATCGCGAACGGCCGGTTGACCATCACCCGCAGCGGCGTGGGGACGCTCGTCTACCGGCGCCCGTGAGAGCGAG
>JALZAI010000437.1 GCA_030948475.1 Actinomycetota bacterium | reverse complement strand
GCGCGACACCGGGCACGATCTAGCCATGCGCAGTGACACGATCAGGGTCCGGACGGGTGGACGCGCCACCGTCCACGATCTCAGCGCCGAGTGCGCGTCGTTCGTGCACCGACAGGGGGACGGGCTGCTGAGCCTGTTCGTGCCGCACGCCACTGCGGGTCTGGCGATTCTGGAGACTGGTGCCGGCAGCGACGACGACCTGCTTGCGACGCTCGATGAAATCCTCCCGCGCGACGAGCGCTGGGGACACCGGCACGGCTCGTCCGGACACGGCCGCGATCATGTCCTGCCCGCGTTCATCGCACCGTCCATCACGGTGCCGGTACTGGACGGACGGATGCAGCTCGGCACCTGGCAGTCGGTCTGCCTCGTCGACACCAACGTCGACAACGCGATACGTGAGGTGCGGTTGAGCTTCATCTCGGGATCATGACGGGGACGATGACGCCGATCTACCGCGCAGTCGTCACGCTGACCGCGCCGATCATGCGGCCGTGGTCGCGGATGCGGGTCACCGGACTGCATCACGTTCCGGTCTCGGGCCCGACGCTGCTCGTCGCCAATCACGACAGCTACTGGGATCCGGTCGCCATCGGTGTCGCGCTGAGGCGACGACGACAGGTGCGGGCACTGTCGAAGTCGACGATCTGGAAGGTGCGCGCGATCGGCTGGGTCATGGACGGCATGGGGCACATCCCGATCGAGCGTGGCACGGGCGACATCGCGGCACTGCGCAACGCGATCACCCAGCTCGCCGCAGGCGCCTGCATCGGCATCTTCCCGGAGGGCACCCGCTCGCTCGGACGCCCGCTGCGCGCGCACAGCGGAGTCGGACGGCTCGCGCTCGCCGTCCCGGATGCCGTGATCGTGTGCGCCCGGGTGCGCGGCACCGTCGACGTGGTGCGGGCGCCGCAACGTCCGCGCGTCAGCGTCGAGTTCTTCGCACCGTCCGGAGGTCAGGTGCAGGCGAGCGAGACGCCGGCACAGCTGAGCGCGCGGCTGCTCACCGAGACCCGGGACGGTGCGCCACCCGTCGTCCCGGGGCGCCGCCGCACCGCCGGGAAACACCGGCGCCGCCTCGAAGCGCCCTAGCTACGGCGCCGCTCCGGTCGTCACCGGAAGTCCGGCCGCCTGCCATGCCTTGGTCCCGCCGGCGATCGTGAATGCGGTTCGCCCAGCGCGATCGAGCATCTCGGCGGCCCGTCCCCCACGTCCGCCCAAGGAGCACGTGGTGATGATCGGACCGTCCGGGAGTTCGGCCTTCGCCAGCCGATCGATCGGCACGTTGAGCGCGCCGGCGATGTGGCTGTTCGCGTACTCGTCCGGCGACCGCACGTCGATCAGGGTGTCGCCCAGGCGCATCATCTCGCGGGCGACGCGCGGATCGATCTGCTCGGCGGCCATGCTTGGGACTGTATCCGAAAGACGCGCGACAGCCGATGCCAGCTTCGTCGCGACTCGCGCCGATCACAGGTACTACCTGGCACTCTCGAACGTGCGCGTATCCCCCGTGTCGCTCCACGTAATGACGGCATCTATCACAGCGATCTGCCCGTGGACCGCATCCTTCTACAAGCAAGCTAGGCAAGATCGATAGTGTATGGCGCAGAGGCCCACTCGCCGGCACCGTGCGCCAGGACCTGAGCGTGGGGGCAGGGCACTTCTATTGCTTGCGCTCGTAGGCAACGGTCCGCCCGCCGACGCCGATCGCGGCCAGCACGGCCCCATGTGACGTTCTCACTCGCGCCGCTCTCTAGCTTGTCGGTGTCTGACCTGACTTCTTCGACGTTGGCCCGTGGCGGAACTCGACGACGTCACCGTCGGCCATGACGTAGTCCTTGCCCTCGATGCGGACCTTGCCGCGTGCCTTCGCCTCGCTCATCGATCCGGCATCGACGAGCTCCTCGTAGGAGACGACCTCGGCTTTGATGAAGCCACGCTCGAAGTCGGTGTGGATGACGCCGGCTGCCTGCGGCGCGGTTGCGCCGGCCCGGATAGTCCAGGCCCGCGACTCCTTCGGACCGGCCGTCAGGAACGTCTGCAACCCGAGCGTGCCGAATCCGACGCGGGCGAGCTGGTCGATTCCGGATTCCTCCTGACCCATCGACTGCAGCAACTCCAGCGCCTCGTCGTCGGCCAGCTCGATCAGCTCGGCTTCGGTCTTCGCGTCCAGGAAGATCGCCTCGGCCGGTGCGACGAGCGCCCCCAGCTCATTGGTGAACTCCGGGTTCGCGATCTCGTCCGGGTCGACGTTGAACGCGTAGAGAAACGGCTTGGCTGTCATGAGGTGCAGCTCGCGCAGTGCCCCGCGGTCGAGCTTCGAGCCGTAGATCGTCTTGCCGGTCTGCAAGAGCTCGCGTGCCTCTTCCGCCGCATTGACGAGAGACGCGCGATCTTTTTGCAGCCGGGCTTCCTTCTGCAGCCGCGGCAGTGCGTTCTCGATCGTCTGCAGGTCGGCGAGGATCAGTTCGGTGTTGATCGTCTCGATGTCGTCGGCCGGCGAGACCTTGCCGTCGACATGCACAACGTTCGGATCAGCGAAGGCTCGGATCACCTGGCAGATCGCGTCCGCCTCGCGGATGTTGGCAAGGAACTTGTTGCCCAGCCCTTCGCCCGTGCTTGCGCCGCGGACGATGCCGGCGATGTCGACGAAGGACACCGTTGCTGGGACGGTCTTGGCTGAGGCGAACAGCCTGGCCAGCACGGCCAGCCGGGGCTCCGGGACACCGACGACGCCGACGTTGGGGGTGATCGTCGCGAAGGGGTAATTGGCCGCGAGTACGTCGTTCTTGGTCAATGCGTTGAACAGGGTGGACTTGCCGACGTTCGGCAGACCGACGATTCCGATGGTCAGGCTCACGACGCAGCCTCGCTGCGCTCGGTCGGCTCAAGGCTGGCGCGTCTCAGCCCGATTACCTTGCTGCGTTCGCTCGGCCAAGCCTCGCTGCGCTCGTTCGGCCGGCAAAGCCCGACTACCTTGGTTCGCTCGCTGCGCTCGCTCACGGGCCACCAGCCTACGGACGTCGTCCCCCCGGGCAGTTGCGTGCCACTCGGGAATTGTCGGAGGGACGTGTGAGCATCCTCGCCATGGACCTGCTTATCGCCCTCGTCGCCCTGATCGCGGGCGTGGTCATCGGCTGGCTGCTTGCCAGTCGGCGCAGCGCCGAGCTCGCGCGTACGAGTGGCAGGCTGCGCGAAGCCATCGGTGCCGAGGCTGCCGATGCTCTCGAGCGAGTGCAGACTCAGCTGGTTGCCCTCGAGCGGGGACGGGTGGGATCCGATGCCGCGCTGCGCGAGCAGGTTCGTTCGATGACCGACTCGTCCGAGCGCCTGCGCACCGAGACGGCGCAGCTGGTCACCGCACTGCGTGCTCCGCAGGTGCGCGGCCGGTGGGGCGAGATGCAGCTTCAGCGCGTCGTCGAGGCGGCCGGGCTCACCGAGCACGTCGACTTCGTCACACAAGCGACAGCCAGCGGTGACGGACCCGCGCAGCGTCCCGACCTGGTCGTGCGTCTGACCGGCGGCAAGCAGGTGGTGGTCGACTCCAAGGTCGCGTTCAGTGCCTATCTGGAGGCGATGGAAGCTCGCGATGAGGCCACCCGGGATGCTCGACTGCGAGCGCACGCCCGGCAGTTGCGCCATCACGTCGACGCGCTGTCGGCCAAGGCGTATTGGCAGCGGTTCGCGCCGACGCCGGAGTTCGTGGTCTGCTTCGTCCCCGCCGACGCATTCCTCGACGCTGCGCTGCGCGAAGACCCTGCACTGCTCGAACATGCCTTCGAGCGGGACGTGGTGCTCGCAACGCCCTCCACTTTGGTCGCCCTGCTGCGCACGATCGCCTACAGCTGGCGGCAGCACTCGCTGGCCGCCAACGCCGACGCGGTGCTGCAGCTGGGTCGCGATCTGTACCGTCGCCTCGCGACCATGGGGGACCACGTCGACAGGCTCGGCCGCAGCCTGGGCACAGCGGTGGCCGCGTACAACGACACGGTCGGCTCGCTCGAACACCGCGTCCTCAGCACAGCACGCCAGATGAACGACCTCGGACTGATGCCTCCCTCGAGTCGTCTGGACCCGGCCGCGCGCCTGCACGAGGCGGTGCCACGGCAGTTGTCGGTCAGCGAGCTCACGCAGCAGCCACGAATAGTCCCGATGCGCGGTCCTCCCGAGCGCGTTGACGACCGGGAGGAGCGTGCCGAGCGGTGATGCCAATCGCACGGGACCAGCTCCCGGGACCCGCATTTCGAGGCGCTAGCGCGCCCATCAGGTCGCGCCCAGTAAACTCGCGTTACCGTTACCGCAACGATACCGGGCCGAGCC
>JALZAI010000430.1 GCA_030948475.1 Actinomycetota bacterium | reverse complement strand
CGGCTCGGTCCCCCAGCCCGGCCGCCGCATAGCCGGCCGCCCCGCCACGCCCGGGAAACCGTGCGCCGAGACTGCTGAATACCCACGCGAGCAGACCCGAGACCGCGAGCAGTCCGAGCCACGCAAGCACCGAGGCCGGCCCGGCGAGGGAGGCGGCCAGGCCGGGCAGGAGCAGCAGGCCAGGACCGAGCAAGGCGCCGATGTAGAGCGCGGTGGCGCGCCCGGTGCCGAGATCCGGCGATGTGGTTGCCATGCCTGCAACGGTGCCGGAAACGGCCCGGCACGCGATGGCAAATGTTGCGTGCGAAACCCGCACTCAGGCAATTGTGTGCCACGATGCTCGCCGTATCGTTGGGAACGTGCCGGATGCGACGCATGACAGGACCGATCGAGCCATTCTGCAACGGCTGCAGCGGGACGGCCGGATCGCCAACGTGGACCTCGCCGAGGCGGTGTCGCTGTCTGCGTCCTCTTGCCTGCGCCGCACCAAGGCGCTCGAGGCCGAGGGGATCATCGCGGGGTACCGCGCCGAGCTCGACCGCGAGCGGCTCGGACTGGGGCTCACGGTGTTCATCTCGCTCAAGGTCCGCCAGCACTCCCGCGAGGTGTCGCGCGAAATCGAGAATGCGCTCAGCGCGATCCCGGCCGTCGTCGCGTGCCACGTCATCTCCGGCGAGGCCGACTTCCTGGTCGAGGTGGTGGTGCCCGGGCTCGCTGCCTACGAGCGCCTGTTACTCGACAAGATCCTGGCCATCGCGCCGGTCACCGACGCGCGCAGCACGTTCGCGATCCGCACCGTACTCAACCGCGGGCCATTGCCGCTGGACGCGCTGGGCTAGACTCGGCGCCATCATGACGTGGGCGCTGCTTCTTCGCGGCCGCGACGAGGCCCGGTAATCCCGGTCGGCCCCTCGTCGCGGGCCGCCGCTCTGCTACGCCGACCGATCTCCCTCTAGAAGATCCGTTGGAGCACCCGCCATGACCACACCGAATCCGCAACGTCCGTCCGGTATGCCGTGCTATCGCTACCGTCCCTTCCCCCCCGTCGATCTGCCCGAGCGCACCTGGCCCACCAAGTCGATCACTGCCGCCCCCCGCTGGCTTTCCACCGATCTGCGCGACGGAAACCAGGCGCTCATCGATCCGATGAACGCCGCCCGCAAGAACGCCATGTTCGACCTTCTGGTTCGCATGGGATACAAGGAGATCGAGGTCGGCTTCCCGGCAGCGAGCCAGACCGACTTCGCCTTCGTCCGCAGCCTCATCGAGGGTGACCGGATACCCGCTGACGTCCGCATCTCGGTGCTCACCCAGGCGCGCGAGGAACTGATCGAGCGCACCGTGCTGTCGCTGGTCGGCGCTGAGCAGGCCACCGTGCACATGTACAACGCAGCCGCGCCCGTGTTTCGCCGTGTCGTGTTCGGCTGGCCGGGGGACGGACGCGCGGAATGCCGCGCGGTCGCGGTCGACGGCACCCAGGCGGCGATGAAGTTCGCCGAGGTGTATCTGCCCGACACGGTCTTCGGCTTCGAGTACTCCCCCGAGATCTTCATGGACACCGAGTTGGACTTCAGCCTGGACATCTGCGAGGGCGTGATGGACGCCTGGCAGCCGGGCCCGGACCGCGAGATCGTCCTAAACCTGCCGTGCACCGTCGAGCGTTCGACGCCGAACGTGTACGCCGACCAGATCGAGTGGATGTCGCGACGGCTGAGCCGCCGCGAGCATGTGTGCCTGTCCGTCCACACGCACAACGATCGCGGGACGGCCACCGCAGACGCCGAGCTGGCAGTGCTGGCCGGTGCCCAGCGCGTCGAGGGCTGCTTGTTCGGCAACGGCGAGCGCAGCGGCAATGTTGACCTGGTGACGCTGGGCCTCAACCTCTACAGCCAGGGCATCGACCCGCTGATCGATTTCAGCGACATCGACGAGATCCGGCGCACCGCCGAGTACTGCAACCGCATCGATGTGCACGAGCGGCACCCGTACGCAGGTGATCTCGTCTACACGTCCTTCTCCGGCTCGCACCAGGACGCGATCAAGAAGGGCTTCGAGGATCTCGACAAGCAGGCGGCGGCCGCCGGAAGGCCGGTCGGCGAGCTGCCGTGGGAAATGCCGTACCTGCCGATCGACCCCAAGGACGTCGGCCGATCCTACGAGGCGGTCATCCGGGTCAACTCGCAGTCCGGCAAGGGCGGGGTCGCCTACATCATGAAGGTCGACCACCATCTCGATCTGCCGCGGCGGCTGCAGATCGAGTTCAGCCACGTGATCCAGCGGCACACCGACGGCGAGGGCGGCGAGGTGGACGCGGCCCGAATGTGGCAGATCTTCGAGGACGAGTACCTCGGCTCGGGTGCGTTCGACATCGTCCGGTTCTCGTCCACCAGCGACGAGGGCATCGAGCGGATCGGCGCCCAGGTACGGGTACACGGGACCGAGTACGCGGTGAGCGGGGTCGGCAACGGGCCGATCGCCGCTTTCTGCGACGCGTTGTCCTCCGCCGATCTGGGCCTCGGCGGAGTGCAGGTGCGCGTCCTCGACTACGCCGAGCACGCGCTCACTGCCGGCCGGGACGCTGAGGCGGCCGCTTACCTCGAGATCGAGATCGGCGATCGGGTGCTGTGGGGGGTCGGGATCAGCGAGTCGATCGTGCAGGCTTCGCTACGGGCGGTGGTCAGCGCCGTCAACCGGGTAGTGCGGACGCCCGAGTAGGCGCTCGCCGGCCGCGGAGCAGGACGAGTGCCACGACTGCCAGCAGCCCGGCAGCGAGGAGCGGGGCGCCCGGGCTGCTCGGGTGTGTTGGGGCGTCGTCGCCGGCCGTCACGGCCCGGTAGGCGTTCACGGTGCCGTAGCCATAGGCCGGATCGTGCGTTCGACGACGCGCGTCCAGCGTCGCCAGCATCTGGGCGATCAGCTGTTTCCCGGACATGCCCGGGTGCTTGGACCACACCAGCGCGGCGACCGCGGCTGCGATGGTCGTGGCCTGGCTGGTGCCGTCCCCGGAGTACACCGAGCCCGGGACCCGCCCGAGGGAGGCGACGTCGACGCCCGGCGCGCTCATGGTCAGGTATTGGTGCCGCGACGAGAAGCCGGCGACCCGGCCGAACCGATCGACGGCACCGACCGACACGACGCCGCGACAAGCGCCCGGAGCTTCGCTGGCGCTGTCGGAGCGCCCGCGGTTGCCGCTCGACGCGAACAGCACCGAGCCCTTGCCCAGCGCGTAGCGGATCGCGGCCTGTTCGTCCGCCGGGCATGGCTGGGCGCGCGCCTCACCCAATGCCATGCTGATGATCTTGGCGTCGTGATCGGCCGACCACCGAATCGCCTTGGGTAGCCGGTCGTCCGCGCTGGCATCGGTAGTACCGCGCAGCGGGACGGCCACCGGCAACACTCTGGCTCCGGGCGCGAGCCCCATTACACCCAGCGATCCTCGGCGGCCCACCGCGATCGAGGCCATCGCGGTGCCGTGCCCGAACTCGTCGCGGTCGCGATCGGTCCGTCCGTCGCCGCCGGTCGGGCCGAGGTCGATGCCGGGCAAGATGCGTCCGCGAAGTTCCGGCAGACGCGCGTTCACGCCCGTGTCGATCTCGGCGATGGTGATGCCCTGGCCGCGGGCGCCGCTGCCCCAAAGCTGCGCGACGTGCCACTGGTCGAACCAGTACTCACGCGCGCGCCCGGGTCCCGGCGTGCTCGCCCCGACCGACGCGGGGAACGCGGCGAGCACAATGACCACGGCCAGCAGAGTTCTCATCGGCTCACTCGACGCGGCGGCGTCCGGAGAACGCGCGTCCCAGGGTGACCTCGTCCGCGTATTCGAGATCCCCGCCGACCGGCAGCCCGCTGGCCAGCCGGGTGACGGTGAGCCCCAGCGGGACGACCATGCGCGCGAGGTAGGTCGCCGTCGCCTCGCCCTCGAGGTTGGGGTCGGTGGCCAGGATCAGCTCGGTGACCACGCCGTCGCGCAGCCGGGTCAGCAGCTCACGGATGCTCAGGTTCTCCGGGCCGATGCCGTCGATCGGGCTGATCGCGCCGCCGAGCACGTGGTACCGGCCGCGGAACTCACGGGTTCGTTCGATTGCGACGACGTCCTTGGGCTCCTCGACCACGCAGATGACGGACGAGTCGCGCCGCGCGTCGGCACAGATTCGGCAGACGTCCGCCTCGGCGACGTTGCCGCACACGGTGCAGAACTTGACGTCGTTCTTGACCCTGATCAGGGTCGCGGCGAGCCGCTCGACGTCATCGGACTCGGTAGCGAGCAGGTGAAACGCGATGCGCTGCGCGCTCTTCGGACCGATGCCGGGCAACCGGCCGAGCTCGTCGATGAGGTCCTGGACCGCGCCTTCGTACATCTGTCTCGCTAGAGGCCGGGCAGGCCGAGGCCGCTCATGCCTCCGGCGAGCGGCCCCATCTTCTCGGCAGCCATGTCGGACGCCGCCCGCGAGGCGTCCCGCATCGCGGCCACGATCAGGTCCTGCAGGGTCTCCACGTCGTCGGGATCGACGACCTTCGGGTCGATGACGATCGACTGCAGCTCGCCCGAGCCGAGAATGATTGCCGTGACCAGTCCGCCGCCGGCCGAGCCGGTCACCTCGGTCTGGCCGAGCTCGGCCTGCGCCGCCTCGAGCTGCTCCTGCATTTTCTGCGCCTGCTTCATCAGCTGCTGCATGTTCGGCTGAGCGCCACCACCAAAGTTCTGACCTCCGCGCGACGCCACGCCGTCTCCTTCGTCCGGGGACGTCCAGCCTAACCGGCGACCCATGAGACGGTGAACGGATGCGTCGGGCGTTGAGCGGAGTCACCGGGGTTGTTGCCGCGCTGCTGATGGCGGGGTGCCAGTCCGGCGCCCGCGCGCCCAGCTCGTCCGCGGCGCCGGCCACGTCCCTGTCGAAGATCGCACTACCGCAGTCCACCACTGCGTCGACATCGGCGACGCGCACTGCACGCCGAAGTACGCCCAACCCCAGCCACCACCCGCGCACGCACCGGCCGACGACGCCACGACCCGCCCCGCGAACGACCTCGCGTCCCGCCCCGACCCGGACGCACCACGCCCCGGTCGCCCGGACCGGCACCGTCGTCGTGCTCGACCCCGGCCACAACGGCGGCAATGCCGCGCATCCGGACGAGCTCAACCGCCAGGTGCCGATGGGGTTCGGCCAGACCAAGCCGTGCAACACCACCGGGACCTCGACCGACGCCGGATACCCCGAGCATGCGTTCACCTTCGACGTCTCACAGCGGGTCAGCTCGATCCTGAGGACGCACGGAGTAACGGTGTACCTGACCAGGCCCAACGACATCGGGTTCGGGCCGTGCGTGAACGAACGGGCCGGCTTCGGCAATCGGGAGCACGCCGCGGCGGTCGTTTCGATTCACGCCGACGGTGCGCCGTCCTCGGGCTACGGCTTCCACGTCTGCACCGCCAGCCGCCAGCCGGACGGTGCCAGCGATCAGACGATGGCGCGCTCGCACGACATGGCCCTCGACATCCACGACGCACTGACCCACGGCTCGGGGCTCGCTACGTCCAGCTACATCGGGACGAACGGCTACTTTCCGCGCTCGGATCTCGCGGGGCTGAACCTGTCGGTCCGGCCGACCACGTTCCTGGAGCTTGGGAATATGCGCAACGCCCACGATGCCGGGCTGCAGTCCTCGTCCTCGGGGCGCCAGCAGATCGCCGCCGCCGTGGCCGCCGGCATTCTGGGCTACCTCGCACACCCCTGACCCAAGCGCTACGTCCGAGCCTCGCCGCGCGAATTCGGTTCCGCGCCGGAATGTCTCAGCCCGATGACACTGGTTCGCTCGCTGCGCTCGCTCACTCGATCGGGCGGGCGCCGAGCTGGTCCTGCAACAGCCGGATGGCCTCGGTCGCCGGGTCGGCCGGTGTCGTCGCCGGGGCAGCGTCGTCGGTGGTGTCGCGGGGATCGGGCTCGGACGGAGTGGGCTCCGGTTCCGGCCAGCTCGGGTTTGCCGCTCGGGCGTCGATGGCGATGCGCCACTGTCCGCCGAGCACCTTGGTGAGCCCAGCACGCAGGACTGACGTATTGCTGTCGTCGGCGATCATCCGGGCGAGCGCGGCCGGGGCGGTGAGCGTGACGAGTTCGCCGTCGACCGCTGTGACCTGGGCGTTGTCGAGCAAAGCGCGCGTGCGGCGGCTGGACTGCTTGACCACGTCGAGGACCTCGGGCCACATCCGGCGCAGCGCAGCCGAGTCGAGCTCGCCGGGCGCGGCGGGGATGCGCGGGGCGGCGGCGGGCGGCTCCGAGGTGGGTTCGGGCTGCGCGGGTGCATCGGGCGCGGCCGGCGTACGCGTAGGCAGGTCCGAGGTGAGGGTGGCTCGGCGCTCGAGACGGTCGAGGCGCTGCAGCAGCGCGGCAGTGTCGGCGGATGCGTCCGGCAGCTGCATCCGCGCGCAGAGCAGTTCGAGGACAAGCCGTGGCGAGGTCGTCCCGCGCATCTCGAGCAGGGCCGTGTGCACGATCTCGGCGAAGCGGGTCAGCGTCGCCGCGCCAAGCCGGGCAGCCTGGTCGGCCATCCGGGCCAGCTGGTCCTGGGACGTGTCGATCAGCCCGCGCTGCGCGGCATCGGGAACGGCGTCGAGCAGGATCAGGTCGCGGAAGCGGTCCAGCAGGTCGGCGGCGAAGCGGCGTGGATCGTGTCCGGCTTCGACCACGCTATCCACCGTCCCGTACACCGCGCCCGCGTCCCCTGCCGCCAGCGCGTCGATCATGTCGTCGAGCAGCGCGTCGTCGGTGACGCCGAGCAGGCCGACGGCGCTGGAGTAGGTGACCCCCTCGTTCCCGGCGCCGGCGAGCAGTTGGTCGAGGATGGACAGTGCGTCCCGGGCCGAACCGCCTCCAGCTCGCACGACGAGCGGCAGAACTGCCGGCTCGACGACGATGCCCTCACGCGTGCAGATCGACTCGAGGTGCGCGCGCAGCACGCCGGGCGAAATCAACCGGAACGGGTAGTGGTGGGTGCGCGAGCGGATCGTGGTCAGCACCTTGTCCGGCTCGGTCGTGGCGAAGACGAAGACGAGGAAGTCCGGCGGCTCCTCTACCAGCTTCAGCAGGGCATTGAAGCCCTGCGTGGTAACCATGTGCGCCTCGTCGATAATGTAGACCTTAAATCGGTCCCGGACGGGCGCGAAGAACGCGCGCTCGCGCAGATCGCGAGCGTCGTCGACACCGCCGTGGCTGGCCGCGTCGATCTCGATGACGTCGATCGACCCGGACCCGTTCGGGGCAAGCTCCCGGCACGAATCACACACACCGCACGGATCAGGGGTCGGGCCCTGTACGCAGTTCAGGCTCCGCGCGAGAATGCGCGCGCAGGAGGTCTTGCCGCAGCCGCGCGGGCCGCTGAACAGATACGCGTGGTTGATCCGTCCGGACGCGAGCGAGGTCCGTAGCGGCTCGGTGACATGGTCCTGGCCGACCACCTCAGCAAAACTCGCCGAGCGGTACTTGCGATACAGCGCGATGTTCCCGCCCGGCGCACTCACGCCTCGACACTAACCACTCGATCCGACGTCCTGCCATCTCGCACGTATTACTTTTCTCTGGTTGATCAACACGAACGCGCAGGCATCCGCGCGTCACGCAGTGCGCCTTCATCGCGTGCCCGATCGTCCACAGCCCGTCGACCTGTCCACATTCGTGGACCGTCGGCCTTGGGAGTTCATCGATGGCATCGCGTGCTGACTGGCCGCCCGAGCCGCGGCCCGCTTGCATTGATCAACTCGCGTTCGCCGGCACTGCAACGCCCTTCGGCGCGCGCTCATCGCAGACCTTGCAGCAGGGACCCCCCGCGCACCCGCCAGAGACTGCTTATCCTTGCTGCCTTCCGGCCCTGGGGAGGTTCGCAGGGTGAGCGCCGCACGGGGGGTCGACGATCGAGTCTACGGGCCGCCCGTATCCTCGTCGGCGGAGGATTCGCCTAGTGGCCTATGGCGCTCGCTTGGAAAGCGGGTTGGGGGAGACCCCTCGCGGGTTCAAATCCCGCATCCTCCGCACATCGCAGTCGAGTCCCTGTTCGTTGATCATCTCGCGCTCTCGGCTGAACATGCTCCTGCTGCGGCCGCAGCGTCTGCTGGCCTCGGCCGATCGCAATGATTCGCACGCCGAGGATTGGGCCGAGGTGAAGTCAGGCTTGGAGCAGTCGGTGGCCTCGAAGCTGTCGTGAGCCGACGCTCTGCGTCCGCGCTGCGGGATCAGGAGAGATCGAGCTGCACGCGAGCGTGGAACTGATCCAGGAGCCGCTCTTTAATCGGATGCGCAAGACTGACCGGCGAACAGCTGTTGCGCAGGCGCGTTGCGGCTGCACTGTGCGTCTTGCACGACTTCGACCAATCGGTCTTGACCGGAGCCATCGACCTCGTAGCGTCCAGCGCGTCGCTGGGCGGACGGGACGCGGTACACGCCGCGACGGCGCTGCGCCACGGGCTGCGTGTCGTCGTGTCGCCGGATATCGCCTTCGACGGGATCGCCGGCCTTCGCCGTCTGGATCCGGCCGAGGTCCAGGACCGTATCGCTAGAACCGCGCGGCGAGCGGCTCTTCAACCTGGCGACGCCGCTCCGCGGCCACCGGCGTCAGCGGAACAGCCAGCAGCGGGAACACCGCCGTGAGCGCGAAGGCCCAGCCATAGCGCGCATCGCTGATGACCGCGGCGAGCATCGGCGCGGTGGTGATCGCGGCGAGATTCTGCACCGTGTTGTGGGTACCGAGCGCGCGACCGGCCCAGGACGATCCGGCCAGCTCGGCCACCGAGATGTAGGCCAGCCCGTTGTCCGCGACCGTGACGACCGCAGCCAGCGCGAACACCAGCACGATCCAGCCCGCGTCGAGCCACGCACCCACCGCCAGCCCGAACATCAGCAGCGCGCTCGCGACGCCCAGCTGACGCATCGGGGCCAGCCGGCTCCCCACCCGGTCCGACCACACGCCCGCCACGATCCGGCCGGCCGCGCCGGCGGACTGGAACCCGAAGATCCAGCGACCGGCGACCGAGGCGTCCCAGTGCCGCACGTCCACGAGATAAATCAGGGTGAACGTGGCGACCGCGAACTGCGGCACCACCAGCATCGCGCTGGCGAGGTGGACTCGTGCTAGGGTCCGCGACCCGCGATACGGCGAGGACGGGGCAACCGCAACGGCGGCGCGGGCGGGACGCGGCGGGTCGGCAACCAGCAGGAGCACCGCGAGAGCAGCTGCACCGCACAACACCGCGGGGAACAGCAGCGCCTCCCGTGCCCCGTACGCGTGTGCAAGCGGCGGCAGCGCCAACGCGGCGAGCGCGACCCCCAGCGGCTGAGCGGTCTGCCGCGTCCCCATCGCGAGCCCCCGCTCGGACACCGGGAACCAGCCCATCACCAGGCGCCCGCTCGCCGCGTTGACCGACGCGGCAAACGCTCCCGCCAGACCCAGCAACAGGGCAACTGCCGTGAGGCCGCCGACGGGCGCAACCATCGCCAACAGCACAGCCGTCGCCGCGACTCCGCTGACGATGACCACCCGCTCGCCGTACCGGTCGGCTAACGCACCCCACCCGATCAGCGTCAGCAGCAACCCGAGGATCGGCGCGGTGACGAGAAAGCTCGCGTGCACCAGCGAGATGCCCTCCCCGGAACGCAGCGCCGGGACCAGCATCGGCATGCCGTACAGGAATGAGCTGGTCGCCGCCTGCGCGAACGTGCCGACGGCGAGGACCGTCCACCGGCGGCGCTCGACCATACCGACACCCTAGACCGCCGTCCCACAAAACAGGACGATTATCCCGTTGAGTGAGACGCGATGAAGCTCGCCACCTCGTCGGCGAACGCGACCGCGTTGCGGTGGTGCGGCTCGTGGCCACCGCCGTCGAAGATCACCAGTCGGCTTCCGGGCAGCAGTGCATGGGTCGCTTCCGCGTGCGCCACCGGGATGATGCCGTCTTCGCGCGACCAGACCAGCAGCGTCGGGACCTGCTCAGCGAGATAGCGCATCTCGACGAACGAGCCACGTTGCCCGGACGGCTCGATCACGGCGCGCAGCGAGGCGAAGAACGCGGCGCGCAGGTCCTTGCGCATCAGCGAACGACCGATCCGGCGCAGGTTGTCCAATCGCTCGGGCTGTACCCGCATCGCCCGGTGCACACTCGGACTGCGCAACAAGCACTGCACCGGGCGTCGGTCCATCACCGCGGCGGTCACCCGCTCGGCGCCGCGCATCGACAGGGCACGCAGGACGAGGTTCACCTCCCGTCCGAGCCCTCCCGCCGAGACGAGGACGAGGCGCTCGACCCGCTTCGGGAAGTGATAGCCGAAATGCACGGCAATCGCTCCCCCCAGCGAGTGCCCGCACATCGTCGCCGAGCCGATGTTGAGGGCGTCGAAGAACCGATCCAACGAGAGCGCGAAGTCGTCGAGCAGGTAGCTGCCACGTGGCTTATCCGACTCGCCGTGCCCCACCAGGTCGAGCGCGATGACCCGCAGGCCGTGCGCGGCGAGCGGCTCGACCACCCGACCCCAGGTGCCGCTGGTGGAGAGCAGTCCATGCACCAGCACCACGACCGGGGCATCGAGCGGACCCGCGTCCAGATAGGACAACCGGTGCCCGGCCACGGAGACCGCACGTCGCTCGACGTCCACCACGCTCGCCGACGCTACGGGCCGACTTCCCGCGGACGCCACCCCGAAACGCTAGGGAGTCACCGGGACTGAGCTGGGCATGACCACGACGGGACAGCCTGCCCGCAGCACGACCTGTGGTGCCACCAGGCTGGCGCGAACCGAGTTCAGCCGCCCGGCGCGAGGCTCCCCGACTACCAGCAACTGCGCCGTCTGCGCCTCACTGAGCAAAGCCGTCACCGCGTTTCCCTGGACGACGCGGCACTCGACATCGGATGTCACGCCCAGCGCGTCGGCGACGTAACCGCTCAGCGTCAGCTGTGCCTCCGCGACAAAGTCCACATTGCCGGAGAGGCCCGGGGGCGGACGTCCGCCGGGGGTCGGCCCCGCACGCGGCGGCCGCCAGGCCATCACCGCATGCAACGGTGCGCCACGCAGCCGGGCCTCGTCGGCGC
>JALZAI010000426.1 GCA_030948475.1 Actinomycetota bacterium | reverse complement strand
AGTCCGGGGCGGCGCAAAATGCCGGCCCCGGCCGCACACAGTGGCTCAGAGGGCGTCGCCGCCACGCTCACCGGTCCGCACCCGGACGAGTGTATCGACGGGTGTCACCCATACCTTGCCGTCGCCGATCTTGCCGGTGCGCGCCGCCTCGACGATCGCGTCGACGACCTTGTCGGCATCGAATTCCTCGACCAGGACGTCCACGCGCACCTTGGGCACCAGATCGACGGTGTACTCAGCGCCGCGATAGACCTCGGTGTGGCCCTTCTGGCGCCCGAAGCCCTGAACCTCGCTCACGGTCAGACCCTGCACACCCAGCACCTCGAGCGCGGACTTGACGTCGTCCAGCTTGAACGGCTTGACGACCGCGGTTACCTGCTTCATGCTTCGACCCTCTCCTTGGTCGTGGTGGCGGCTGGGCTGTAGTGACCGGATGCGCCGACCCCACCGAAGTCGTAGGCCGACTCGCCGTGGATCGCGGTATCCAGGCCTTCGACCTCGGCTTCCTCGCTGACCCGAGTTTGCATGACCAGTCCGATCACCTTGGCGATGATGAAGGTACCGACGAAGGAGAAGATCGTCACGGCGCCGGCCGCAATCGCCTGGTGCAGCAGCAGATTCCAGCCGCCGTAGTGTCCGCCGCCGCCGTAGAGGATGCCGTTGTTGGCGAGGGGGTTCGTTCCGGACGTGCTGAAGAAGCCGATCGACAGCGTGCCGATCCAGCCGCCGACGAAGTGGACGCCGACGACGTCCAGCGAGTCGTCGTAGCCCAGCTTGTTCTTCAGGCTGATCGCGAAGGCGCAGGCGAAGCCGGCGATGAATCCGATGAACAGCGAGCCGATCGGGCTGACGAAGCCGGCACACGGCGTGATCGCGACCAGCCCGGTCACGGCGCCGGACGCGGCGCCAAGCGCCGTCGACTTCCCGTAGCGCAGCTTCTCCGCGACGATCCAGCCGAGCAGGGCGGTCGCCGTAGCCGTGTTGGTGTTCATCCAGGCGTAGCCGGCGAGGTCGCCCGCACTCAGCGCGGACCCGGCGTTGAACCCGAACCAGCCGAACCACAGCAGCGCGGCGCCGAGCAGCACGAACGGGATGTTGTGCCCGCGCATCTGCTCCCGGGGCCAGCCCCGGCGCCTACCGAGGACGAGCGCCATCGCCAGGCCGGCCGAGCCCGCGTTGATGTGGACGACCGTCCCTCCTGCGAAGTCCTCCGCGAAGAAGTGGCCGTGCGAGCTGGGAATCAGCGAGCGGTTGAGCCAGCCGTACCCGTCGAACACCCAGTGTGCGACCGGGGCATAGATGAGGATCGACCACGCGGCCACGAACGCGACGAACGCGCCGAACTTCCAGCGATCAGCGGTCGAGCCGGTGATCAGCGCGGGTGTGATGATGGCGAAGGTCAACTGGAAGGCGACGAACACGAGCGTCGGCGTGGTCTGCGCCGTCCCCAGGGTGGGGACGACGTCACGGGCGTTCTGCAGGCCGAAGAAGTGCAAGTCCCCCAGCCACTTGTTGTCGCCGCTGAATGCCCAGGTGAAGCCGAGGAGCACCCAGGTCACACTCACGATGGCGATGGCGGCGAAATTCTGCATCAGCATGGCCAGCGCGTGCTTGGCGCGCACCATGCCGCCGTAGAAGAACGCGAGTCCGGGAGTCATGAGCAGCACCAGGGCTGCCGAGGTGATCACCCAGGCGGTGTCACCGCCGCTGAGGCTCTTCAGGTCGAACGGGCTGTAGCTGGCGGCCAGCACTAGGTGAGACACCTAAGACTTCCCCTCTGGTCGGTCAGGCGTTGCGGCGCGACAGACGTACGCGCGCTTGGCCGCAAGGCTCTGTGGCTGCTGTTTCCGGGAGGGGATCCGCCGTGTTTCGCGCGTGTAACCAAGCGCTACCGGTGAGTGAGAGAAATTACGTCCGGGCCGAACCCCCGCGCGGTGAGTGACGGATTTGCGCCGTGAGTGACGGAGAATCCGACGTCAGTGATCTTCACGATCCGTCGCTCACGCGTTCGATCCGTCGCTCGCCCGGATCGGGAGCGCAACCGGCTTGACCCTCACGGTGCGTGAGGTTGCACAGTTGGTCGCATGCCCGAGGAGTATGCGGTCGGCGAGCTGGCGCGGTTGTCGCACGTGTCGGTGCGGACGCTGCACCACTACGACGAGATCGGCCTGCTCACCCCGAGCGGGCGGACGAGCGCGGGGTATCGCATCTACTCGCGCGCCGATCTGGACCGGTTGCAGCAGATCTTGTTCTACCGAGACCTGGAGTTCGGCCTGGGCCAGATCGCGTCCATGCTCGCCGATCCGGGGGGCAGGGCCGAGGACCAACTACGCCGGCAGCACCGCTTGCTGCGCGTGCAGATCGACCGCCGCCACGACCTGCTGGTAGCGATCGAGAAGGAGATGGAGGCACGACAGATGGGCATCTCGCTGACGCCGGAGGAGCAGTTCGAGATCTTCGGCGAGAACTACCTGGGCGAGGAGTGGGCCGCCGAGGCCGAGGAGCGCTGGGGTGACACGGACGCCTGGGCGCAGTCGAAGTCGCGAACCGCCGCGCTGACCAAGGACGACTGGATCGAGGTCAAAGCCGACGCGGACTCGAACGAGGCGGCCTTCGCGTCCGCGATGCGCGCGGGCGAGCCGGTGGACGGCGACCGGGCCGCGGAACTCGCCGAGGCGCACCGGGCGGGCGTGGACCGGTTCTGGGACTGCAGCCATGCCGCGCATCGCAACCTGGCCGCGATGTACCTGACCGACGACCGATTCCGGCAACACTACGAGGACGTCGCGCCGGGGCTCGCGCAGTACGTCCACGACGCGATCGCTGCCAACGCCGCTCGCCGCGGCGCCTGAGCGGGCTGATTCGGCGCCTGAGCGGACTGATTTCCCCGCGGGTGGTCGCTTTCGAGGCGCGAAGCGAGCAGCAGCGGGGAAGAGTCAGCCAGTCGGGCCAGTCGGGCCGGTCGGACCGGTCGGACCGGTCGGGCCGGTCGGGGCGGTCAGCCGGTGACCGCAGCACGGGCGGCGACGAACGCCTGGACGCAGGACTCGACGTCGGTCTCGGAGTGCGCCGCGGACAGCTGCACCCGGATGCGCGCCTTGCCGTGCGGCACCACGGGATAGCTGAACGCAATCACGTACACCCCGTGCTCGAGCATCTGTTCGGCCACCCGCCCGGCCAGCACGGCGTCGCCGAACATCACCGGTGCGATCGGGTGCTCGCCGGGCAGGATGTCGAACCCCTCGTCCGCCATCCGTGACCGGAACAGCGCAGTGTTGCCCCGCAGCGCCTCGCGGGCATCGTCCGAGGACGCGACGAGATCCAGCGCGGCCAGCGAACCGGCCACCACCGACGGCGCCACCGCGTTAGAGAACAGGTAGGGACGCGATCGCTGCCGCAACAGCTCGACGATCTCGCCGTGACCGGAGATGTAACCGCCGGACGCTCCGCCTAGGGCCTTGCCCAGGGTTCCGGACACGAGATCGACGCGGTTCTGCACGCCGGCCAGCTCGGGAGTGCCGGCACCGGACGGCCCCAGGAACCCCACCGCATGTGAGTCGTCCACCATCACCATCGCGTCGTGCTTCTCGGCGAGGTCGCAGATCTCGGCCAGTGGGGCGAGATAGCCGTCCATCGAGAACACCCCGTCGGTCACGACCAGCCGCCTCCGGGCCGAGGCAGACGCGACAAGTTGCTCGTCGAGCGAGGCCATGTCCTGGTTGCGGTACCGGAACCGCTTCGCCTTGCACAGCCGGATCCCGTCGATGATCGACGCGTGGTTGAGCTCGTCGCTGATCACGGCATCGGTCTCGTCGAGCAGCACCTCGAACACTCCGCCGTTGGCGTCGAAGCAGGACGAGTACAGAATCGTTGCCTCGGTGCCGAGGAACCGCGACAGCCTGGACTCCAGCAGGGCGTGCTGGGTCTGCGTCCCGCAGATGAAGCGCACCGACGCCATCCCGAAACCCCACTCGTCCAGCGCCGCCTTCGCCGCCGCGACCACGGACGGGTGGTCGGCGAGGCCGAGGTAGTTGTTCGCGCAGAAGTTCAGGACGTCGCGTCCGCCCGTCGACACGTGTGCCGACTGCGGCGAGTCCAGCTGCCGCTCGCTCTTGTACAGCCCCGCTTCCCGAATCTCGTCCAGCATCGTCCGCAGCGACTCCCGCACCGACCCATACACTCAGACCACGCTCCAATCCAGGACGACCTTGCCGCACTGGCCACCCCGCGCGGTCGCGAAGGCGGAGGCCCAATCCCTCGCCGGGACACGATGCGTGATCACCTGACTGATGTCCAGGCCAGAACGCAGCATCGCCGACATCGCGTACCACGTCTCGAACATCTGCCGGCCGTAGATGCCCTGGATAGTGATCATGTGCGTCACCACCTTGCCCCAGTCGATCTCGATCGGCGCGGACGGCAGCCCGAGCATCGCTATCCGACCGCCATGGTTCAGGTTCGCGATCACCTCGGGCAGGGCGGTCGGGTGCCCGGACATCTCGAGCGCGACGTCGAACCCCTCGAGCATGCCGAGGCGGTGTTGTGCGTCGGCGATCGATTCGCGCGCGACGTCCAGCGCAAGATCGACACCCATCTTGCGCGCGAGCTCGAGTCGGTATCGCGAGACATCGGTGATCACAACGAACCGCGCGCCGACGTGCCGCGCCACCGCGGCCGCGATCAGCCCGATCGGACCGGCGCCGGTGATCAGCACGTCTTCGCCGACCAGCGGGAAGCTCAGCGCGGTGTGCACAGCGTTGCCGTACGGGTCGAAGATCGCGCCCAGGTCCGGATCGATGCCGCCGCGGTGCACCCACACGTTGGACTCCGGCAGCACGACGAACTCGGCGAACGCGCCGTTGCGGTTCACCCCCACGCCGGATGTGCGGATGCACAGGTGCCGCCGACCGGCGCGGCAGTTGCGGCACGTCCCGCACACGACGTGCCCCTCCCCCGACACGATCGCGCCGACCTCCACATCGCGCACGCCTGATCCCACATCTATGACCTCGCCGCAGAACTCGTGCCCTGCGATCAGCGGCGCGTTCACGGCGGATGCTGCCCACGCGTCCCAGGACTCGATGTGCAGGTCGGTGCCACAGATCCCGGTGCGCAGCACCCGGATCTTGACCTCACCCGGGCCGGCGGACGGCTCGGGACGCTCGACCAACTCGAAGCCCGGCGCGGCTGCCGGCTTGTAGAGCGCCTTCATCCGGTCATCAGTACGGCCGTCGCAAACCTGGGAACATCGGAAAGTGCTGCACATTGTGCGTGGCCAGTTCGGCCGACCTGAACTGTGTAGTCGCGGCGACCACCAGGTCAGCGGGGCCGATGCGCTGGTGGCTGTGGCGGTATTGACGGCCGAGGTCCCCGGCTAGGCGGCTCACCGGCTCGGTTACGGGCCCATTCGAGTACATCGAACGGGGCCTCGGCACGTCCGCGTGCGCTTCACGATGTATGACCATACATCGCGCTTGCTCAGGCGGGCTCGCCCAGCAGAGCGTCCACGAACGCCTCCGGCTCGAACGGCGCGAGGTCGTCGGCGCCCTCCCCGAGCCCGATCAGCTTCACCGGCACGCCCAGCTCGCGCTGCACGCTGATCACAATGCCGCCGCGCGCCGTCCCGTCCAGTTTGGTGAGGACGATGCCGGTGACGTCGACGACCTCGGTGAACACCCGTGCCTGGATCAGCCCGTTCTGACCGGTCGTCGCGTCGAGAACCAGCAGCGTCTCGTCGACCGGGCCCTGTTTCTCGACGACCCGCTTCACCTTGCCCAGCTCGTCCATCAACCCGACCTTGGTGTGCAGCCGGCCGGCGGTGTCGATCACGACGGTGTCCACCTTGGCCTCGGTGCCGCGCCGGACCGTGTCGAACGCGACCGACGCGGGATCGCCACCCTCAGGCCCGCGCACGGTCTCGGCACCGACCCGCGAGCCCCAGGTCTCGAGCTGGTCGGCGGCTGCGGCGCGGAACGTGTCGGCAGCGCCGAGCAGGACGCTGCGGCCGTCCGCGATCAGCAGGCGCGCCAGCTTGCCGCAGGTCGTCGTCTTGCCGGTGCCGTTCACGCCGACGACCAGCAGCACGGGGGGACGATCGCCGGGCGGTGTCGTGTGCAGCGCGCGGTCCAGGTCCGGGCGCAGCGCGCTGACCAGTTCCTCGGCCAGCAGGGCCCGCAACTCGCCCTGGGAGCGAGTGCCGAGCACCTTGGTGCGGGTCCGCAGCCGATCGACGATCTCCGACGTCGAGGCGATGCCGACGTCGGAGCTCAGCAGCGCGTCCTCGATCTCCTCCCAGGCGTCCTCGTCCAGGCGCTCGCGGGACAGGACGGACAGCAGCCCGCGGCCGAGGGTGCTCTGCGAGCGGGCCAGCCGCGCGCGCAGCCGCTGCAGCCGCCCCGCCGTGGGTTCGGGCGTCTCGAGCGCCGGGGGCGCCGCGATGTCCTCGACGTCCTCGACGGGTGGCAGTTCGAGCGTCGTGGTCACCGCCGGCTCGCGCCCTCCGGCGGGATACATCTGCTCGAACTTGGGACGTCGGACGCGGGGCACAACGAGCGTGGCGACGAGCAGCACCGCGACGACGACTACGGCCACAGCAATCCAAAGAAAAATCACGCCGTCATCGTCCTTCCAACCTGATCATGTGGCGATTGGGGCGTCATCGAGGCGGAAGCGCCACATGATCGCCACGCGGGCTCAGCGGGTGGCGTAGAGCCCGCCGGTCTGCCACTGCCCCCAGGACAGGTTCCAGTCGCCGTAACCCTCGCCGAGAGTCATCCGTGGGCCGCCGGCGTTTGGATAGTCCACGACATCGCCGATCTCGAGGAATCCGTACAGTTTCTGGGCATCGGACGGGAGCAGGTTCGTGCAGCCGTTGGACGAGTCGACGCCGGTCTGGATGTGCGAGACGTTCCAGGGTGCCGAATGCAGGTACTCGCCGTCGTAGGTCAGCCGCTGGGTGAACTTGACGCCGCACTCGCTGTAGCCAGGCCCGTGCATGCAGATGCTCGCACCCTTCTCCATGATCACCTTGATACCGCGCTTGGTCGGGGTGGCACTCGCCCCGAGCGAGGTCGGGAAGGTGCCCCAGGGCTTGCCGTCACTCATCACCTTTACCTGGTGGGTGGCGTCGTCGACGGTGAGCAGGTTCGCGCGACCCGTCGTGAAGTCGAGGGTGAGGTTGTTGTCGAAGGCGAGCCCCTTCCCGGCCGACTTGCCCTTGACCGGCAAGTCCAGGTGGATGCGGGCATGCCCGGGCAGGTAATTCCGCAGCCGGTAGTCCGCCTCGACCGGCTTGCCCGCCAGCCCGGACTTGTACTCGAAGTACCACGCTCCGCGCGCCGGGGCACCGTTCACGGTGAGCTTCGTGGCTGCTGAGAATGCTTTCGAGTCCTTGATCGGCCGGGACAGGTAGGCGATGATCGGCATCCCGACGCCGACCTGGCTGCCGTCGCTAAGCTGCAGCGAGACGTGGACGGGTTTGGGTGGCGGGCCGGTCCTGGTCGGCTTGGCCGTCGTCGGCGTGCCTGCCGAGCTGCTGCTCCCGCTGGTCGAGGCCGGTGCGCCGGCGGTCTTAGTGACCGTCTTGGGCGCGGCGGATCCACTGGAGCTGCACGCCGACGCGAGCAGGGTGACGGCAGCGAGCAGGACGACCGGAGCGCTAAGGGCACGGTGGGAGCGCCGGGAAGACAATCGAATCACTACCCCACCGTAAGTGAGGATGCCGACAACACCGTCCTCCGCCCCCCGACGTCACAGTTGGCGGGCCGTCCCGTCAGGCCAGCGCGGGCTCTCCCACCTCGCGCAGCCGTTGGCTGATGACCTGAGTCACGCCGTCGCCGCGCATCGTCGTGCCGTACAGCGCGTCGGCGATCTCCATCGTGCGCTTCTGGTGCGTGATGATGAGCAACTGGCTGCTCGTGCGCAGCGCGGCGACCAGATCGAGCAGCCGGCCGAGGTTGGTGTCGTCGAGCGCGGCCTCGACTTCGTCCAGCACGTAGAACGGGCTGGGCCGGGCCCGGAAGATCGCGACCAGCAGCGCCACCGCGGTCAGTGACCGCTCACCGCCGGACAGCAGCGAGAGCCGCTTGATCTTCTTGCCGGGCGGTCGGGCCTCGACGTCGATGCCGGTGAGCAGCATGTCGCCCGGGTCGGTGAGGACAAGGCGCCCTTCGCCGCCTGGGAACAGGGTCTCGAAAACGGTTTCGAACTCGCCCGCGACGTCGGCGTAGGCGCTGGTGAAGACCTCGAGGATGCGCTCGTCGACCTCCCTGACGACCGTGAGCAGGTCGGTGCGGGTCTTCTTGAGGTCCTCGAGCTGGGTGGACAGGAACCGGTGGCGTTCCTCAAGGGCGGCGAACTCCTCCAGGGCGAGCGGGTTCACCTTGCCGAGCAGGGCCAGGTCGCGCTCGGCCCGAGCGGCGCGCTTCTCCTGGGTCGGACGGTGGTACGGGCCGGGCTGGGGTGCCACGACCTGCTCGCCCCGCTCGCGGGCCTGCTCGTACTCGGCCATCTCGATGGCGCTCGCCGGGGTCGGCTGCTCGGGACCGTACTCCGCGGTGAGTGCGTCCACCTCCACGCCGTACTCCTCCACCGCGCGCGTCTCGAGCG
This sequence comes from Actinomycetota bacterium, assembly GCA_030948475.1. Taxonomy (GTDB): domain Bacteria; phylum Actinomycetota; class Actinomycetes; order Mycobacteriales; family Jatrophihabitantaceae; genus JALZAI01. Next base: position 72 of record JALZAI010000426.1, on the reverse strand, counting down.
CCTCGACGCGCATTCGCTGCTCCGCCCGGATCAGCTCGTCGTGGTGGACGGCATCCGTGAGCTGGGCCAACT
>JALZAI010000072.1 GCA_030948475.1 Actinomycetota bacterium | reverse complement strand
CTCTGGCTGCGGCCGACCTCGTCGCCGACCCGGCGCTGCTCGGCCGTCCCGCGGCAGCCGGGGTGTCCGAGCGACTGAACACTCTCGCCGCGGTGCTGTCGGCCACTTCAGCCCCGGCGGTGATCGTGGCCGCCGTCGTCCACGGCGAACTGCTGTCCCTGGATGCCTTTCCCCCGTCGTCGGGCGTGGTCGCTCGAACCGCCGTTCGGTTGACGCTCGTGGACCGCGGCCTGGATCCCAAGTCGCTCGTGGTGGTCGAGGCCGGACACCGCGAGCTGGCGGCGGACTACGTTGCCGCGCTGGCTGCTTATCGGATGGGTGACATCGCGCAGTGGCTGTGGCACTGCTGCGATGCCGTGGTCGCGGGTGCGCGAGAGTCGACTGCGATCTGCGAAGCGATCCTGCGCGGCTAACCGAACGCTAGTCAAGCCAGACTATGGTGTGGAGATGTCTACTGCGACGCGGCTGCTCGTGCTCGGCGGCATACGCGTCATGCAGCCGGTGCACGGCTACGACGTCCGTCGCGAGTTGCTCACCTGGCGCCTGGAGGAACTGGCCAACGTCAAGCCGGGCTCGATCTACGGCGCGATGCGCACGCTGGAAAAGGACGGTTGCATCGCCGTGCATGCTCGAGAAAGCGACGAGAGCCGGCCGGAGCGCACCACCTACGTCCTGACGGGCGAAGGCGAGAAGGAGTTCCAGCTGCTGCTTCGGGAAGCGTGGTGGACGGTCACGCAGGCGACCGAACCCCTTGTCCCTGCGCTGTGTCTGATGCCGTTCATGCCGCGCGACGAGCTGGTCCGAGCGTTGCACGCGCGCGTCGCCAGGCTCGAGGGTGAGCTGGACTCGATGCAGTTCACCCGCCGCTCGATCCAGGACGGCGCGACTGGGGCCGACGGCATGATTCCCGAGCACGTGCGAGAAATCCTCGACTTCATTTCGTCCCGCACTCGCGCGGAGATTGACTGGACACGAACCTTCCAGAAGCGGCTGCGCGACGGCGCGTATACGTTCAGCGGCGAGGGCACCTTTCCGATCCCGAAACCCGGCAAAGATCTTGACCGTAGTCAAGCTTGACTAAAGTGCGGTTCCTCTGGCAGGCTGCCGAGCATGACCGACAATGACATGATCACTGCTCGCGAATTGTCCCGCAGCTTCAAGACCAAGGCTGGCCCGGTTGAGGCCGTCCGGGCAATCGATCTGGATGTGCGGGCCGGCGAAATCGTGGGCCTGCTGGGTCCGAACGGCGCCGGCAAGACGACGACACTGCGCATGCTCACCACCCTGCTGATGCCGAGTGCTGGAACTGCGACGGTCGCCGGGCACGACCTCATCCGAGAGCCGCGCGATGTGCGGCGGCGCATCGGCTACGTGGCGCAGGTAGGCGCCGCCCCGAGTGCGGGCACCATCGTCGGCGAGGAGCTGGTCACCCAGGCGCGACTGCAGGGGCTGTCCAAGTCCGACGCGACGGCCCGGCTCGCCCACGTGGCGCCGCGGCTAAATCTCGGCGGGCTCGAGACCCGCGCCTTAGTCGAACTGTCCGGTGGTCAGCGGCGGCGCTTCGACATCGCGCTCGGGCTGATGCACTCGCCCCGGCTCGTGTTCCTGGACGAGCCGACTACCGGGCTCGATCCACAGAGCCGCGCCAATCTGTGGCAACACATCCGCTTGCTGCGCGACGACGCCGGGGTGACCGTCGTGCTGACCACGCACTACCTCGACGAGGCCGATGCATTGGCCGACCGCGTCCTGGTCATGGACGGCGGGCGGATCGTCGCCAACGACACGCCCGACGCACTGAAGGCGCGCATCTCCGGCGACATCGTGACGCTCGCGCTGGCTATCGACCTACACCGCGCCGAGAACGTGGTACGCAGCGCGGTCGCGGTACGCGAGATCGTCACAACCGAGTCCGGCCTGCAGGTGACCGTCGACGAAGGCGCGACAGCGGTCGCGCCGATCCTGCGCAGCCTGGACGCAGCCGGGCTCAATCCGACGTCAATCACGGTCAATCGGCCGACCCTCGACGACGTGTTCCTCACCCTCACCGGGCGGTCCCTGCGCGAGGACGAGGAGGCAGCGTAGGGACGTGCCTCCCAACCCCACGCTTTGCTGCGCGGCGCCGACGCGGCGATCCGCGGCGTTGTCCTCGTCGTCCATAGCTCCGCTACGGCCTCCTCGTTCGCCTTCCGACTCATCCACGTCAGCCCCGCTCGCGACGAGCGGGGGTTAGGAGACGTTTCCTGTGTTTACCGAGACTCTCGTGATCTTCCAGCGGCAGATGCGGATTTTGCTGCGCAACCCGGTGTGGGTGTTCTTCGGGCTGACCCAGCCAATCCTGTACCTCGTCCTGTTCGGACCACTGCTCAAGAGCGTCGCCGGCGGCGGGCTCGGCGGCAACGACTCATGGCGCATCTTCGTGCCCGGACTGCTGCTGCAACTTGCTATCTTCGGGGCCGGGTTCGCCGGCTTCGGCATCATCCAGGAACTGCGCGAAGGCGTGATCGACCGACAGCGCGTCACACCGGCGCGCCGCGCATCGCTGATCTTCGGCCGCACGCTCGGCAATATGGTCACGATCGGCGTGCAGGGAATCGTCCTCGTGGTGGTCGCGCTGCCGTTCGGATTGAGCGCGTCGTGGAACGGAATCGCATCCTCGGTCGTGTTGATCTGCTTCCTGGCGCTGGGGATCTCGGCAGCGTCCTATGCGATGGGCCTGATCCTCAAGGACGAGGACTCGTTCGCGCCGTTCATCCAGGGCGTGTCGTTGCCGCTACTGCTGCTGTCCGGTGTGCTGTTGCCGATGTCGCTGGCGCCGGCGTGGCTGCGGCACACGTCCGAAGTCAACCCGCTCACCTACGTGGTCGACGCGTCCCGCGCGCTGTTCCGCGGGGACTTCGGCGACAGCCATGTGTGGATCGGCGCGCTCGTCACGGTCGCCCTGGGCGCGCTGCTGGGCTGGTGGGGAACCCGCACGTTCCAGCGGCAGAGTGCCTGATCATCGAGTAAACAGACGTGCACGGACGAACCGGGTTACCAAGCGTGCCCTCTGTGTATGTCAGACGCAGTCGGTTGTCACCGTGCTGCGTCGACTCACCTGTTGCGTGGTGCGATCGCCGCGTGGGTACCCGGTTCGTCCGTACGGGACGAGGTCCGCTGGGGGCTGGACCGCCATGGACGTGCCTCGTCCTGCCTGTATTGGACGCCTGATCGACTCGATGGCGCAACCCCTCGACCGCAAGTCGTCGCGTCCTGCCCGGTTACTCGCGAGTTAGCCCTAACTGCTCGCTCCGCAAGCGCCGCTCAGTCCTGAGCAGCGCGGCGGCGGGCGGCGAACCACACCAGACCACCCACGGCCAGTCCGGCGCCGACCGCGGTCGCGGTCAGCGTCGGATGCTCGGGCCTGAGACCGGATAGGCGCTCGCGCAGCGGGACGGCGTTCGAGAAGGTCAGCGTCGGCCAATCGCGCTCGGCCGCGATCCTGCGCAATGCCCGATCGGCGTTGACCACGAACGGGTGCCCGACCGCCTCGAGCATCGGCACATCGGTCGCGGAGTCCGAGTAGGCGTAGCACCGGGGCAGCTCGTAGCCGCGCTCGTCGGCTAGCGCGCGGATCGCGATGGCCTTCTCGGGTCCGTAGGCGTAGAGCTCGATCTCGCCGGTGTACTTGCCGTCGGCGACGACCATGCGTGTCGCGACGACATGGTCGGCGCCGAGCATCGCTCCGATGGGTGCGACCACCTCCTCGCCGGACGAGCTCACGATCACGACGTCGCGTCCCGCTGCCTTGTGCATGCCGATAAGTTCGACAGCTTCGTTGTAGACGATCGGGTCGATGATCTCGTGCAGCGTCTCGGAGACGATGTCGCGCACCTGGGTCACGTCCCACCCGGTGCACATCGAGGTCAGGTAGGCACGCATTCGCTCGATCTGGTCGTCGTCGGCGCCGGCGAGCGCAAACACGAATTGCGCGTACGCGCTGCGCAGCACCGCGCGCCGGTTGAGCAGACCGCCCTGGTAGAAGGGCTTACCGAACGCGAGCACGCTGGACTTTGCGATGATCGTCTTGTCGAGATCGAAGAACGCCGCGGTACGTGGCCACACGTCGATTGAGGATACGTACGCGCCTGTCAAATCCGTCGTCCACACCCGGCCGGTCGTCCACAGGTTTGCTGGTTTCTGGCGTTTCGAGGCGCGGGGGCGTGTTGAGTTCGACGGCATGGCGGTCGTGGGTGTGCTCGGCGGCAGCGGCGGGGTGGGCGCGTCAAGCCTGGCGGCAGCGCTCGCCACAGCTGCCGGGCACTCGGTGCTCATCGACTGCGATCCGGCGGGCGGCGGCATAGACGTGCTCCTGGGCATCGAGGCAGTGCCGGGCGCGCGGTGGTCCGGACTGCGGGTAGACGGGGGACGTTTGGATCCGGCCGCGCTCGACAACGGGCTGCCGCGCTGGGGCTCGGTCTCGGTGCTCGCGGCCGACGTGGCGCCCGCTCCGGCCGCGGTGACTCAGGTAGTCGGAGCCGCTGCATCGGTAGGTGCCGTCGTCCTGGATCTGCCGCGAGCAGCCGGTGCGCTGCGGGACGCGGCCGTGGCGTGCTGCTCGCTGTGCGTGCTGCTGGCGATCGCCGACGTTCGTCCCTTAGCAGCCGCACGGACGGTTCGGCCGGCAGGCAGCGCAGTCGGCGTGGTGGTGCGACGCGGGTCCGTCGCGCCGGTGGAGGCGGCCAGGATGCTCGGCGCGCCACTGCTCGGAGTGCTACCCGGGCCGCCCAGGAGCTCGATGCCACGATCGCTCGCCCGGATCGCCGCCGGCGTGCTGGACGGTCTGGCGGCATGACAGACCTGGTCCGGCGAGTACGCCATCGGCTGGTGGCCGAGACCGACGACCTCGAGACGGTCGTACGCGCCGAGTCCGGCGCAATCGTCGACGAGGTGGTCTTCGCAACGCTGCGCAACGAAGTAGCGTCCGAGTTGACCGGCGCCGGTCCGCTCGAGCCGCTGCTCGCCCTGCCTGGGGTCACGGACGTGCTGGTGAACGGACCGCACGCCGTGTGGGTCGACTGCGGCAACGGCCTGCACCGCTCGGGTGTGCGCTTCGCCGACGACGCGGTCGTCCGGCGTCTCGCGCAGCGGCTGGCGGCTGCCGCGGGCCGGCGCCTCGACGACGCGATGCCCTACGTCGACGCCGCATTGCCGGACGGCACGAGACTGCATGCCGTGCTACCGCCATTGTGTGTGAACACGACGTTGTCGCTCCGGGTGTTGGCACGTACCCGTCACGAGCTGCCCGGGCTCGTCGCGTGCGGCTCGATGCCAGGGGCTGTCGGCGAGTTGCTCGTCGCGATGCTCGAGGCTCGCCTCGCATTCGTGATAAGTGGTGGGACGGGGTCAGGGAAGACCACCTTGCTCGGGATCCTGCTGGGGCTGGCGCCCCCGTCCGAACGCCTGGTCGTGATCGAGGACGCCGCCGAACTGGTGATCGAGCATCCGCATGTGGTGCGACTGGTGACTCGTGCGGCCAATGTCGAGGGCACCGGTGGAGTTGGACTGCGCGAGCTGGTCCGGCAGGCGCTACGGATGCGCCCGGACCGGCTCGTCGTGGGCGAGTTCCGCGGCGCCGAGATGGTTGATCTGCTCGTTGCGCTGAACACCGGCCACGACGGCGGCGCGGCGAGCCTGCACGCGAACTCGGCGGCCGACGTTCCGGCCCGGCTGACGGCGCTCGGCGCGTTGGCGGGCCTGGACGGGTCCGCGGTGGCTGCCCTG
>JALZAI010000408.1 GCA_030948475.1 Actinomycetota bacterium | reverse complement strand
GGCGAACGCCGTGGCCGAGCCGGGCGTGCGGCTGGCCACCCCGTGCATCTGCTGCAGGCCGACACCGCTCACGTCAGAGGGCATCTCCGGGAGGAATCGCATGACGGTCTCGATCGCGTCGTCGGTCAGTTCGTGCAGGAACCCTGACTTCCAGTAGTGCAGCCGACCGGAAGGGAACCCTGCATCCGGGGCGCTCTGCCAGGCCGTGTACGGCATCGGCTGGATGCTGTCCTGCACCGTCGGCGAGAAAGTCCGCAAGGGACGCAGGGCCCGTTCGCCATCGTCGATGGAACCGCAGTAACAAACCGCGATCGACACTGCGGGCTCGCCGTCCGGAGTCGTCGCCAGCGATGCGGCCGTGGACAGCTCGTCCGGAGCGGCCTTCACGAACTGGTCGTAGAAGCGGAGCACCTCCGCCGCGATCATCCACGGGTAGCTGAGCCCGCCAGCAAGCACGCGCTGCACCGGGTGGAGCCGGTACTCGAAGGACGTGACGACCCCGAGGTTGCCGCCGGCGCCGCGGATGCCCCAGAACAGGTCCGCGTTCTCGTTCTCGTCGGCCCGGAGCAGCTGGCCGTCCGCGGTGGCGACCTCGGCAGCGATCAGGTTGTCGCAGGCAAGGCCGTAGCGGCCGTTTAGCCAGCCGAGTCCACCGCCCAGGGTGAGCCCGGCGATCCCCGTCATGGACACGACGCCGAGCGGCGTCGCCAGCCCCACCTGTTGAGTCGCTCGGTCGAACTCACCAAGGGTCAGGCCCGGCTGCGCCTTGACGGTTCGTCGTCCGGGATCGATGTCGATGCCCTTCATGCGGGATAAATCGAGCATCAGGGCATCGTCGCGGACGGCGTTCCCGGCGACACTGTGCCCGCCGCCGCGCATGGAGATCGCGAGGTCGTGTCGGCGAGCCACGTCGATGCCTCGGGCGACGTCGGTCGAGTCCGCGCAGCGCACGATGGCAAGCGGACGTCGATCGATCATCCCGTTGAACACGGCGCGCGCCGCGTCATAGCCCGCATCCGCTTGGCGGATCAGCTCTCCGTGCAGGCCGGTACTGATCTCGTCGAGAGCCGCATTCATCTCGTTGATCTGGGCCACTTCGCATGCGCCTCCCCGTCAGACGTCTTCGCGACCGGGTCGGCCAGCGCTGGCTGCAGATTGTGCTCGCTGTCACCACCTTGTCGTCAAGCTCTACCTCGCCGCGACGCCGGACGGGTGTCTCGACTATTGACCGCCTTTTTGGACAAACGCTCGGACGAAGTCCTCGGCGTTGGTTTCGAGGACTTCGTCGATCTCATCGAGGATCGCGTCGACGTCCTCGGTGAGCTTCTCGTGCCGTTCGGCGACGTCGGTGCTGGACTCAGCGGCCTGCTCGGCCTCGTCATCGTGGCTGCGCTGTGGCCGGGCCTGGCCGCTATCGTGGGTGGGCATCGCGCGTCCCCCTCTCGCTCGTGCGTTCACCCTAACCCGCGGCTGTGACAGATTCCGGTCGGCGGCGCGATGTCGGCATCGAACGCTGCGGTGACGGCTAAGCCAGGGCCCTCAGTCAGGTATGTGCGGGTTGGACCATTCGGTCGCGACCTGGGCGTGGATCAGCTGACGGTGACCGAGCGGATGGCGTAGTTCGACATCTGCGCGAGCCAATCCCAGGTCTGGCCGGACAAGCACGTCTTGCTCGGGCGGTGTTGCTCAGGACTTCCACCGTCACCGTCGACGCCGTCTCGGCGGGGTAGACCCCCTTCGGAGTAACACAATCACCGTCGCCGGTCGCGTAATAGATCCCGAGCGTGTCCTCGGTCCGTCCAATAGCGAACAGGCGCCAGGGCAGGCTGGTCAAGCCCTTCGTCTGAGCCAGGCTGAGAATCGTGGGGACCGCAACTCGAAGTCTGTGGACGTAGGGCGGGCTGGACGGGTTGACCGGATCGGTGGATCCAGCGGGTATCGCCACCGTCGAGCGCGATGGTGCGCCAGTTCAATTCCAATAGACAAGGATCGCGGCAAGGGCTATCGCGGCAACGGCTACCGAACTGAGGATGGCCGCGAAGCGTCTCATCGGGCCAAGGGCCGGCTGCACCGGCGTCTCGGAGCGGGTTGCATCCATCTCGTTCCGTTCCTCTCGCGGGGTACGCGGTCGCACACCTTCCCGATCCGTATACGGCACGGGAAGCCCGTTCGGTTGGCCGGTTCTGGCCGCTGGACTGCACTGCGGCGTAGCCATCCGCATCGCGCACCGGTAGACATCACGCCATGACACACCTGCTCGTAGGACCGCTCTTGCGCCACGTCGGCACCACGGACGCGACCATCTGGGTCGAGACCGACGAGCCGTGCGAGGTTGAGGTGCTCGGATGCACGCAACGCACCTGGACGATCGCCGGGCACCACTACGCGCTCGTCGTAGTCGACGGCCTGGAGCCGGCCGCGAACACCGCCTACGAGGTGCGCCTGGACGGTGAACTCGTCTGGCCGCTGCCCGACTCGTCCCGGCCACCGTCGCGAATCCGCACGCAAGGCGGGCAGGCTCAGCTGCGCTTCGCGTTCGGTTCGTGCCGGTACGGCCGGGCTTCGGTCGCGCTCGCGGACAAGCATTTCGACCCCGACGCACTGGCCTGCTACGCCCGCTTGCTCGCCGCGCAGGACGATCCGTTGTGGCCGGACGCCGTGTTCCTCCTCGGCGATCAGGTCTACGCCGACGAGACCTCGGATGCGACCCGGCGACGCATCCGAGCTAAGCGCGACATCACCCAAGGCTCGAAGGACCAGGTCGCTGACTTCGAGGAGTACACCTGGCTCTACCTCGAGTCCTGGACCGACCCGGACGTGCGCTGGCTGCTGTCCACCATTCCCAGCTCGATGATCTTCGACGACCACGATGTGCGCGACGATTGGAACACCTCGCATCTGTGGCGCGAGGACATGCAGGCGACGTCGTGGTGGGCCGAGCGCATCGTCGGCGGGCTGTCGTCCTATTGGGTGTATCAGCACATCGGCAACCTCTCGCCCGACGACCTCCGCGAGAACGAGCTGTTCCAGAAGGTGCGCTCGAGTGTCGGCGACGCCGAGCCGCCGCTGCGCGAGTTCGCGAGGCACGCCGACGCGGAGGCGGACGGCGCAAAGGGCACCCGCTGGTCTTTTCGCCGCGACTTCGGCCGGGTGCGGCTCGTGATGATCGACTCGCGATGCGGCCGCATCCTCGCCGAAGGTGAGCGCAGCATGGTGAGCGAGGACGAATTCGCCTGGATCGAGCAGCAGGTGCACGGCGACTACGACCACCTGCTGGTGGGCACGTCCTTGCCGTGGCTGATGGCGCGGGCATTGCACGACATCGAGTCCTGGGACGAGCAGCTGTGCGCCGGCGCACACGGCCCACGGTGGGCCCGCTTCGGCGAGAAGCTGCGCCGCGCTTCTGACCTGGAGCACTGGGCGTCGTTTCACAAGTCCTTCGACCGGCTCGGCGAGTTACTCGCCTCGGTCGCGCGCGGCGAGCGCACCGAGACGGCCCCGGCGACGATCTGCGTGCTGTCCGGCGATGTCCACCACGCCTACGTCGCCGAGGCGCAGTTCGAGCGCCCGGTGCAGTCGAAGGTGTACCAGCTGACCTGCTCGCCGCTGCACAACCGCGTTCCGACCGTGATGAAGGTGGCCTTCCGCGCGTCGTGGAGCCGGGTCGCGGAGCGGGTGACCCGCCGCCTGCTCGCGACCGTCGCCAAGCTGCCGCCGGTCGCGGTCACCTGGACCCGGCTGTCCGGGCCCTTCTTCGGCAACGAGCTGGCCGAGATCACGTTCACCGGACGGCGCGCGGAGGCGATGCTGCGCAGGTCCGCGCCAAAGGGCGATGCGGCGCAGTTCGTCGACGTCGACACCCGCTGGCTCGCTTGACGCCCGCGGACGTGGACGAGATGACGAATCAGGAACGACACGTTCCGCATGCTCTGGATCGGCGAGCCTGACCGCGCAGGTCGGTCAGACCCACACGTCGACCCGCAGCTTCACCGGCACGATCACCGCTAGCGTCGAGGCAGGGTTCTGGGCTTCGCGCAGGGTCCCGACGACCACGGCTCACCAGCCCAGTTCGTGCAGGCGGGCGTCGTCGATGCCGAAGTGGTGTCCGATCTCGTGCACGACCGTACGCCGGACTTCCTCGAGCACCTCGTCCTCGCTGGCGCAGAACTCGCAGATCGCCTTGCGGTAGATGGTGATGCGGTCTGCGCGCGAAGCGGAACCGGTCGATTTCCACCACGATGGCTCACGCCGCGGCGCAGGCGGCACAGGTGCCGAACAGTTCGACCGTGTGATCAACATCGGTGTAGCCGTACTGCTGCGCAACGTCGCCGGCCCAGCGCTCGATGGCCCGTCCCTCGATCTGCTCGGTGCTTCCGCACCGCCGGCACACTAGGTGGTGGTGGTGACCGGGACCGGGATCGCCGCAGTACCGGTACGTCGCCTCGCCATCGGCGGTGTGGATCACGTCGACGAGGCCACCGACGACCAGTGCCTGCAGATGTCGGTACACCGTGGACAGCCCGACCGTCCCGCCCTGCGAACGCAGCGTGGCGTAGACGTCCTGCGCGCTGCGAAAGCCCCCGGCTGCGCGCAGCGTGTCACGCACCGCCTCGCCCTGCCGGGTGATGCGCGCTGCCATGCGACTCAGCTTAGGCGGTAACGATTACCAGCTGATTGGCTCCGCGCACGGGTCAGGCGTAGGCGTCGACTGGCGGGCACGAGCAGACCAGGTTGCGGTCGCCGAACGCGCCGTCGATGCGGCGCACCGGCGCCCAGTACTTGGAGCGGGTGTCGACCCCGGCCGGGAACGCGGCCTCCGCGCGCGAGTACGGATGCGCCCACTCGCCAGTCAGGCACTCGGCGGTGTGCGGCGCATTGGCCAGCGGGTTGTCATCGCGCGGCCACTCCCCGGCCGCCACCCGGTCGATCTCGTGCTTGATCGCGATCATCGCGGCTACGAAGCGGTCGAGCTCGTGCAGGTCCTCGGACTCCGTCGGCTCGACCATCAGCGTCCCGGCCACCGGGAAGGACATCGTCGGCGCGTGGAAGCCGTAGTCGATGAGCCGTTTCGCGATGTCGTCCACGCTGACGCCGGTGCGCTTGGTGATCTCGCGCAGGTCGAGGATGCACTCGTGCGCGACGAGTGCGTTCGCGCCGGTGTACTGCACCGGGAAGTGCTCGTGCAGCCGCCGGGCGAGATAGTTGGCGGACAGGATCGCCGCGCCGGTCGCAGCCGTCAGCCCGTCCCCGCCCATCAGCCGCAGGTAGGCCCAGGTGATCGGCAGGATCGACGCAGAACCCCACGGCGCGGCGGCGATCACGCCCGAACCCGTCTCCGGACCGGCCAGCGGCTGCGCCGGGTGGTTGGGCAGATACGGAGCGAGATGCGCGCGCACGCCGATCGGTCCGACGCCTGGCCCGCCGCCGCCGTGCGGAATGCAGAAGGTTTTGTGAAGATTCAGGTGTGACACGTCGGCGCCGAACCGGCCGGGACGCGCGAGGCCGACCATCGCGTTGAGGTTCGCCCCGTCGACGTATACCTGCCCGCCGGCGTCGTGGACCAGCGCGCACACCTCGCCGATGTGCTCCTCGAACACGCCGTGCGTGGACGGATAAGTGAGCATCACGCCGGCCAGCGAATCGGCGTGTGACGCGATCTTGGCCCGCAGGTCGTCGAGGTCGATCTCGCCCTGCTCACCGCCGGTCTTGACGACGACGACCCGCAGGCCGGCCATGACGGCCGACGCCGCGTTGGTGCCGTGCGCGCTCGCCGGGATCAAGCACACGTCCCGGTCGGCATTGTTGTGCGCGCGGTGATAGTTGCGGATCGCGAGCAGTCCGGCGAACTCGCCCTGCGACCCGGCGTTGGGCTGGAGCGAGATCGCGTCGTAGCCGGTGATCTCGGCCAGCCAGTTCTCCAGATCGGCGAACAACGCGAGGTAGCCGGCGAACTGGTCCGCCGGGGCGAACGGATGGATCTGGGCGAAGCCCGGGTTGGTCACCGGCTCCATCTCGGTGGTCGCATTGAGCTTCATGGTGCACGAGCCGAGCGGGATCATGCCGCGATCCAGCGCATAGTCGCGGTCGGCGAGACGGCGCAGGTAGCGCAGCATCGCAGTCTCGGAGTGGTAGGCGCTGAACACCGGATGGGTGAGGAACTCGCTCTCGCGGAGCACGCCGAGCGGCGCGTCCTGGTCCAGGCGGTTCACGTCCTCGGGGCCGAGCGAGAGTCCGAAGGCAGACCAGACCGCGAGCAGGTGCTCGCGTCGCGTCGCCTGGTCGCACGCGATCGAGACGTTGTGCTCGTCGACCCGGCGCAGGTTGATCCCGCGCTGGCGAGCCGAGTCGACCACGGCACTCGCCCGGCCAGGTATGCGCACGGTGACCGTGTCGAAGAACGGCGCGTCGAGCACATCGACTCCACCTTCGCGCAGTCCCGCCGTAAGGACGGACGCGAGCCGGTGCACGCGTCGCGCGATCGAGCGCAGGCCGGCGGGGCCGTGATACACGGCGTACATGCTCGCGAGGACGGCGAGCAGCACCTGGGCGGTGCAGATGTTACTGGTCGCCTTCTCGCGGCGGATGTGCTGCTCGCGGGTCTGCAGCGCCAGGCGATACGCGGGCGTCCCGTCGGCATCCACGGAAACTCCGACCAGGCGCCCGGGCAGTTGCCGCTCCAGGCCCGAGCGGGTGGCCAGGTAGCCGGCGTGCGGACCGCCGAAGCCCATCGGCACGCCGAAGCGCTGCGTCGTCCCGACGGCCAGGTCGGCGCCGGCCTCGCCGGGCGAGCGCAGCAGGGTCAGCGCGAGCAGGTCCGCGGCGACGACCACCAGCGCGCCGCGCTCGTGCGCGGTTGCGACGATCGGATCGAGCTCACGTACCGCGCCGGACCCGCCCGGGTACTGCACCAGCACGCCGAACAGGTCCGCCTCAGGCAACGGCTGCGCGAAATCATGCACCAGCACCTTGAGCCCCAGCGGCGCAGCGCGGGTGCGGATCACGGCAATCGTCTGTGGGAATGCGTCCGCGTCGACGACGAACGTGTCGCCGGACCGCTGAGCCCGGTGGGCGAGCGCCATCGCCTCGGCCGCCGCAGTGGCCTCGTCCAGCATGGACGCCCCCGCCACCGGCAGGCCGGTGAGGTCCTCGATCATCGTCTGGAAGTTGATCAGCGCCTCCAGCCGGCCTTGGCTGATCTCGGGCTGGTATGGCGTGTACGCGGTGTACCAGGCCGGGTTCTCCAGCACGTTGCGCCGGATCACGGGCGGGGTGGTGGTGTCGTAGTAGCCCAGCCCGATCATGGACGTGAGCACCTGGTTGCGCTCGGCCAGCGCACGCAGTTCGGCGGCCACGTCGGCCTCGGACGCGGCCGCGGGCAGGTTCAGCGCGAGCTTCTCGCGGATGCCTGCGGGGATCGCGTCGGCGAGCAGGTCCTCCAACGAGCTGTAGCCGACGGCGTCGAGCATGCGCTCCTGCGCGTCGATGCCGGCGATGCCGATGTGCCGCTCGGCGAACGGTGCAGCGGCTTCCAGGGCCGCTAGTGATCGGGTGGCTGATTCTGAAGCTGATTGTGACTCGGTCATATCCAACGACTCAGTCATCTTCAACGGGCACTCCCCCGGCATCGACGGCGACTCCGACCGCCCGGTTCAGCGGTCGCGCCCCCGTCTGTCGGGCCGCATCGCCCTTCAGAGTGGCCTGCTCCGCGCGGTCCTGGTGCCTGAGAGGTTCCGGGGAGGTTGCCCCTTCGGCGCTGGACGCGCACCTGCTGCGTTCAGCTCTCCCGCACGGGTTGGTCGGCCGCCTTCGACGTTACCAGCCGGGCGTTGCTCAGCGGTTCAGGCGGTTGCGGTGCGCCGCTGCCGGCGCTGGGACAGCTCGTCGTTGTCGGCCCCCGCGACCTCCGCTACCCCGCCGTCGGCCCGTTCGCCGGGTATCTGGGCCAGTGAGCCGCGCAGTTCGCGCAGCGCACCGCTGACGGCGATGCCGAAGACGCCCTGGCCGCCGCGCAGTAGATCGACGACCTCCTCGGTGGAGGTGCACTCGTAGACCGTGGTGCCGTCGGACAGCAGCGTGATCCGGGCCAGGTCGTCGACGCCGCGGGCGCGAAGCGCGTCGACAGCCGCGCGGATGTTCTGCAGCGAGACGCCGGTGTCGAGCAGGCGCTTGACCACCTTCAGGACCAGGATGTCCTTGAACGAGTAGAGCCGCTGAGTGCCGGAGCCGCTGGCGCCGCGTACGGACGGACCGACCAGTCCGGTGCGCGCCCAGTAGTCCAGTTGGCGGTAGCTGATGTTCGCGGCCGTGCATGCGGTAGGCCCGCGGTAGCCGATCAGCCCCTGGTCGTCGCCGACCTCCGGGTCGTCGAAGAGGGAGCCCTGTTCGGGCAGTCCGGTGAGCATCGTCGACACGATGTGGTCCGCCGGCTGGTCAGCATCCACCCTGCGCCACCTCCAAGTTCTCCCGCCGCGGGCGTATCCGCGCATTCTTTTCCGGCCGTCGTCGCAAATTGCATTGAGGTGATTCCCCGGATACCTGACGGTAGGGCGCGCGCTGTGCGGAATCAACGCGACGCGCCGGAATTCGATAACCCTCTAGTTCAGGTTGATAGTTGGCGCCTCATCCGCCCGCGGCGAAGTCGTCCGGCGAGATCGTGTCCAGGAATTCCCGGAATTTCTCGACCTCGTCCTCTTGCTCGTCGGGTATCTCGATCCCGCCGGCCTCGAGCACGGCGTCACTGCCGAGAATCTCCACCTCGCACCGAAGCGCCAGCGCGATCGCGTCGGACGGGCGCGCGCTGACCGTCACGCCGCCGCTGAACCGCAATTCTGCAAAGTAGGTGTCATCGCGCATCTCGGTGATGTGCACCGCTTCCAGGCGCGCCCCGAGCCCGGTGATGACGTCCTTCATCAGGTCGTGGGTCAACGGACGAGTCGCCTGCACTCCCTGTTGTTGGAATGCGATCGCGGACGCTTCGGCGGCGCCGATCCAGATCGGCAGGTAGCGCACGCCGTCCTCCTCGCGCAACAGCACGACCGGGTTGTTCGCGGGCAGCTCCACCCGCACCCCGACCACCCGCATGGGATGCACGATTACCTCCGCCCCCCGCGACGACGACCACGACCGAGTCGGCTTCGACGCTACACGCACGCGCCGCTCGTGCCCTGTCTCGCTTCGCTCGTTGCTGGCATGCGGAGACGCTATTCCACTGGTTCGCTCGGCAAGCCTCGCTCACTGCGCCGCGCTTCGCTGCGGTGCTCAGCCGCCGCCGACGACCTCGCGCAGCCCGATCTGCACAAGGGCCGCGTGTAGGCGAACCGACAGTGCGGCGAGTTCGCGCACCGTCTCTTCGGCGCGCACTCTGGCCTCGCTGCTGCGCTGACGCGACATCGGACCGACGACCTGCGAGAACAGTCCGACCTCGCGTTCTGCGGCGGTGCGGAACGTGCGCAGGTGTCGACCTTCGAGTCCGAACCGCGCCAGGTCGGCGACGATCTTGCCAACTGCGAGCGCATCGTCGTCGTAGTGCCCGCCGGGCTTCTTGCTGATGAGTCCGAACTGCTCGAGTTCACCGAGCTGGTTGGGACGTAGCCCGGCAGCGTTGAGCAACTCCTCGCGGGACAGGCGCAGCGCCGCCTGCGGCGGCCGGAAGTGCTCGGCAGTGGGTGCGTTGTCCTGCATCTCGGCGATGGCGACATGCGGCACGCGCGGGCTCGCGGCGCCCCCGGGCGCAACCAGGCCGCGGTCGATGGCCTCGAGCTGCTCCTTGATCACCTTCAACGGCAGGTAGTGGTCGCGCTGCTGCGATAGCACGTAGCGCAACCGGGACACGTCAGCCGCGGAGAACTTGCGATACCCCGACGCGGTGCGCTCCGGGCGGATTAGCCCGGCGTCCTCGAGAAAGCGGATCTTGCTGATCGTGAGGTCGGGGAAGTCCGGGCGCAGCTGGGAGAGCACATCACCGATCGTCAGCGTCGATCCCCCTGCCGAACCCGTCCTCGACGCGGCACGGGCGGAAGTCATGCGGGGACGCCGGCGCGGACCGCGGCGGTCAAGTAGACGAGCCGGAACTTGCCGATCTGCACCTCGTCACCGCCGGAGAGCACTGCGGCATCGATCGGCTCGCGGTTGACGTAGGTGCCGTTGAGCGAACCTACGTCGTGGACGGTGTAGCCGCTGCCTTCGCGACGGAACTCGGCATGTCTGCGGGACACAGTGACATCGTCCAAGAAGATGTCACTGTCGGGGTGGCGACCCGCCGTTGTGACGTCCTGATCGAGCAGGAATCGACTGCCGGCGTTCGGGCCGCGCTTGACGACGAGCAGCGCCGAGCCCGGCACCAGCGCATCAACTGCCCCCTGATGCGCCTCCGTCGAGAAGTCGCCGTCGGCCTCCGGCATCGCGCCGGACGTCGAGATGGTGCGGGTCACGTCCACACCAGGGCCGGCGGCCGCCGCGGGCAGCGCAGCTCCGCAGCTGGCGCAGTAACGGCTTCCGGCAGGATTCTCAGTGCCACACGCGGTGCAGAACACTCGCCTCGCCCTTCGAAATCGCCAGGACGCTGCCGAGGTCGGCCATCGCCAGGGCGATTCCGCGACCCGCACAGGTCAGGGTAGGTAGGTATGTCTCGGTTGGCCGAGCGTAGGCCCGTCGCGACACGAGGGTCAATCGACGGTGCAGGCCGGCTGGTACTAACTCGGACGTCGCGTCAGCTTGTATCAGCTCGCCATGTTCGTGTACCTCGCCGCGTCGACAAGCGAACTCAAGTCGGCGTCCTCGGCGAGCTCGATCTCGAAGATCCAGCCCTCGCCGTATGGGTCCGAGTTGATCAACTCGGGCCTTTCGTCGAGCGCCTCGTTGCGTGCGGCGACGGTGCCCGAGACGGGCGCGTACACATCGGAGACGCTCTTGGTCGACTCGACTTCGCCGCACGCTGCCCCCGCCGTCACTCCGGTGCCGACCTCCGGCAGCGACACGTACACAACGTCGCCGAGGGCCTGCTGCGCGTAGTCGGTGATGCCGATGCGCACGGTCGAAGCGCCCTCGTCGACCCGCACCCATTCGTGTTCGGCGGTGTAGCGCAGCTCGGAGGGAACGTCGGACATCGGGCGGGGCCTCTTTTCTACGGCGTTGTCGGCCTTCGATGTTGTCGGCGCCTCGCCGACTATCGCCAGCCGACCCTACCGATGCGCGTGCGGTCAGTGCCCGGACGGGGTCAGGTATCTCGGTGTGGGCAGTCGGCGCGTCACCGTTATCGACACCTTCGGCAGTTCTCGTACGGTCAACGTGCCGCCAGCGGCGCGGACGGCGTCGGCCACGCCGCCTGGGATGTTGAGCGCGGTGTCCAGCGTCTTGCGCTCACCGATGGCCAGGACGTGGTACGGGGGAGCGAGCGCACTGCCGTCGACGGCGACCGATCGGCCCTGCTGGGTGAACGCCGAGTTCGTCGAGATGCGCACCGTCGCGAACTGGATCGCCTCCGCGCCGGCGCCGCGCAACTCCTCGACGACATCGAGCAGGTCCTCGGCGGACAGCTTGCGATCGGCATCGGAGATCGTCACCTCGACGCCGGGCCCGGTCGCGGGCAGCGTGCCGAGCAACACTCCGAGAGCCTTCGCGTCCTCCTGCGCCTGTTGCCGCGCCGCCGCGGAACGGTTGCCGCTGTCCTGCAGGCGGCGCAGTGTCTGGTCGAGGTCGGCGATCTGCTGACGCAATCGGTCGGCCCGGGCGTTCTGGTCGTCGAGAATGCCGACCAGGTCGCTCTCGCGGAGGTTGGCAAGATTGTCCGATCCGGAGTTGGCGCGCACCTGTACGACGATCGCGAACCCGAGCAGCGCGAGGAGCACGACCGCGATCGCGCCGGCCGCGATCCGGATGCCCGGCGCGGACCGCGGCGCTTTCTCGGTGTCTTCGGTCATGGCTGCACGGCGTGTCACGCGTGGAAGAGACGTCGGCGGATGGCGGCGGCGTTGCCGAAGATGCGGATGCCGAGGACGACGACGACGGCGGTCGAGAGCTGTCCGCCGACGCCGAGTTTGTCGCCGAGATAGACGATCAGCGCTGCAACGAGCACGTTCGAGATGAACGACACCACGAACACCTTCGCGTCGAACACGCTGTCCAGTCGGGCCCGCACTCCGCCGAACACCGCGTCGAGCGCGGCCACGACCGCGATCGGCAGGTACGGCTCGAGCCAGGTGGGCACCGT
>JALZAI010000405.1 GCA_030948475.1 Actinomycetota bacterium | reverse complement strand
GGTCCGGTCTCGGCTGCGCGAGGTCCCCGACTTCCCGCAGCCCGGAATCCTGTTTCAGGACATCTCGCCGCTGCTCGCCGACGGCGCCGCTTTCGCGGCGGCGATGAGCGGGCTGGCCGCAGGCCTGGTTCGGGTGGACATCGTCGCCGGCGTCGAGGCCCGCGGCTTCCTGATGGCCGGGGCGCTCGCCCGCGAGCTTGCCTGCGGCCTGGTGATGATCCGTAAGGGTGGCAAGCTGCCGCCGCCGACCGTCCGGCGTGCCTACCAGCTTGAATACGGCACGGCGGAGATCGAGGTGCCACTGGATCTGCTCGACGGGCGCCGGGTGCTGCTCGTCGACGACGTCCTCGCCACCGGCGGGACCATGCGAGCGGGCGCCGAGCTGATCGCCGAGGCCGGGGGGACGGTCGCCGCCCTCGCCGTCCTGCTCGAACTGGACTTGCTTGACGGCCGGGCCGCGGTCGAGAAGATCGCCCCGCTGCGCTCCCTACTTCGCGTCTAGAGGCGCAAGTCCGTTGCGCGATCGGCCGAAGTCGAGCTGATGGTGATCAGGTTTTCCCCCGCAATGACCGCTTCAACGCCCGGAGCGACCACCCGGGGGAAGGGTGGGCCTGGACGGCACCGGGCGAGCACGGGTCGTGCGGTCTTCCCGCGGTAGCTGGGGTCCGGCGGTCGGTCAGCGCCCGAGTACCCGCAGGCCGCGATCCTCGGCTGCTCGGGCGAGCCGGTCATCGATTGCGGCGACGCTCGCGCCGAGATCCTCTCCCGCCAGCAGGACACAACAGTCGGCCATCGTCAACCCGGTGCTCACGCGAAGCCGAGCCAGGCGAACTGCGGCATCGGAGGGAAACGGCAGCTCGTCCACCTCAAGGTCGCGAAGAGCCGTCTGGACCGACTGAAGGCGACCGGTGCGAACCGGTGCGACCAGCACCTCGGCCAGCGTCAGCGGATTGGCCCCCAGATCGTCGTCGATCGCGGCCGCTAACAGCGTCTCCGCGTCCGCGTGGTGATCGTCCTCGCCGTCCAGGTAAGCGATAAGGACGCTGGCGTCAAGAACGATCATGCCGGCCCATCGTCACGAAGCTTGCGCAGGTAGTCCGGCCCGTAGGCCCCGGTCAAGATCCCGCTGCGTCGCCGCACAGCCGCGAGCCTGAGCCGCCGCCGCTGCTCGTGCTCCTCGCGCGCAGCGCGGTCGCCCTCGAGGGCCAAGCGCACGAGCAGGTGAGGACGACTCAGACCAGGCCAGCGTCGAGCGGCCGCATCCAGGGCGACGGCGAGCGCGTCGGACTCGGTCACGAAATGACGCGGGCGGATGGTCGGCACGGCCCGAGTGTAGCACCTAGTCTTGTGGTGCTACACTGAGCTGAGCGGTGAGCCGCGTGAATCCGTAGACTCGATCACGCAGGCCCGTGACGAGAGGGAGCACGCTGACGACAGACGCGGGGACCCCGCAGCCGCGAACGCAGAGCCCGGCCGACACTGGTCCGGTCGAGGCGGCGCAGGTGCCTGCGCACGCGACGCTGAAGGCCGCCGTGCCGAGCGAAACCGACCTCGACGCGACCGGAACCGGCGAGGCCGCCGCGCTGCGTGAGCCCTTACCGAGCGACACGGCCGCGGAAGCCGACGACGCGGCCGAGAGCAACGTGGGTACGCAGCGTGGCCGCGTCCGAGACCGACTGGCCCGTCGTCTGGCCAGCGCCCCGCGTCAATCGTCGATCAAGCCGGTGCTCGAGCCGCTGCTGTCCGTCCATCGCAACGCGCACCCGAAGGTCGACGCCCGGCAGTTGCAGCGTGGCTACGACGTTGCCGAGCGATGCCACCGCGGCCAGCTGCGCAAGAGCGGCGACCCTTACATCACCCATCCGCTCGCCGTCGCCACGATCCTCGCCGAGCTCGGGATGGACACCACGACGCTGGTCGCGGCGCTGCTACACGACACCGTCGAGGACACCGGGCTCACCCTGCCCGACATCGAGGCGCACTTCGGCGCGGACGTAGCGCACCTTGTCGACGGAGTCACCAAGCTGGACAAGGTCAAGTTCGGCGCCGCGGCCGAGGCGGAGACGATCCGCAAGATGGTGGTCGCAATGGCGCGCGACCCGCGCGTGCTGGTGATCAAGCTTGCCGACCGGTTGCACAACATGCGCACCCTGCGGTTCCTGCCGCCGGAGAAGCAGGAGCGCAAGGCGCGCGAGACGCTCGAGGTGCTCGCCCCACTTGCGCACCGGCTCGGTATGAACACCGTCAAGTGGGAGTTGGAGGATCTCGCCTTCGGCACCCTCTACCCGAAGCGCTACGACGAAATCGTCCGGCTGGTCGCCGAGCGCGCTCCGAGCCGCGACACCTACTTGGGCGAGGTCATCGAGCGGATCGACTCGCATCTGCGCGACGGCTCGATCAAGGCGGCCGTCACCGGCCGTCCGAAGCACTACTACTCGATCTATCAGAAGATGATCGTGCGGGGACGCGAGTTCACCGACATCTACGATCTGGTCGGAATCCGCGTCCTCGTTGATTCGGAACGCGACTGCTACGCGACCCTCGGAGTGATCCACGCGAACTGGCAGCCAGTGCCCGGCCGGTTCAAGGACTACATCGCGATGCCGAAGTTCAACATGTACCAGTCCCTGCACACGACGATCATCGGTCCGTCCGGCAAGCCGGTCGAGCTGCAGATCCGCACACACGCCATGCACCGCACCGCCGAGTACGGCATCGCGGCGCACTGGAAGTACAAGGAGCAGAAGAACCTCGACGTCTCCGACCCCGGCGCGATGTCCGACGAGATGGGCTGGCTGCGTCAGCTGCTCGACTGGCAGCGCGAGGCACAGGAGCCCGAGGACTTCCTCGACTCGCTGCGCTTCGACCTGGGTGCGTCCGAGGTGTACGTCTTCACGCCCAAGGGTGACGTTCAGGCGCTGCCCATGGGTGCCACACCGGTCGACTTCGCCTACGCCGTGCACACCGAGGTGGGGCACCGCTGCATCGGCGCGCGGGTGAACGGCAAGCTCGTCGCGTTGGAGTCCAGGCTCGACAACGGCGACACCGTCGAGGTGTTCACGTCCAAGGCCGAGGGCCAGGGTCCGTCCCAGGACTGGCTCGGCTTCGTCACGTCTCCGCGCGCCCGCAACAAAATCCGCCAGTGGTTCGCCCGCGAACGGCGTGAGGACGCGATCGACGCGGGCAAGACCGCGTTGTCGAAGGCGATGCGCAAGGCGTCCCTGCCGGTGCAGCGGCTCAGCGGCGGTGATCAGCTGCTGACCCTGGCCAACGACATGCACCTGTCCGACGTGTCCGCGCTGTACGCCTCGATCGGCGAGGGGCACGTGTCCGCGCAGTCGGTGGTGCACAAGCTGGTGAGCCAGCTCGGCGGCTCGGAAGGCTCGGTCGAGGACATCGCCGAGGCGGTGATCCCGTCGATCGAGTCGCCGAGCGTCACCCGGCCGTCCGGCGGCGATGTCGGCGTCACGGTCAAGGGCGTGAGCGATGTGTGGGTGAAGCTGGCGCGCTGCTGCACACCGGTGCCCGGCGACGACATTCTCGGCTTCGTCACGCGCGGCGGGGGAGTGTCGGTACATCGCCGCACCTGCACCAACGCCTCGGCGCTGCACGACCAGCCGGACCGGCTCACCGAGGTCGAGTGGTCGGCGTCGATCGACTCCACCTTCGTCGTGTCGATCAAGGTCGAGGCGCTGGACCGGCACGGCCTGCTCTCCGACGTCACCCGGGTGCTGTCGGACGAGCGGGTGAGCATCCTGTCGGCCACCGTCTCGACCAACCGCGACCGGATCGCGATCAGCAAGTTCACCTTCGAGATGGCCGAGGCCAAGCACCTCGGACATCTGCTGCGCACGATCCGTCACGTCGAGGGCGTGTACGACGTGTACCGGGTACAGACGGCCGGCTGATCGCGCATCTGATGCGTACGGATCGATCTCAACTGGATTGTCAGTGCACCTGCGGGCTCGAGCGACTGCTCGCTGGCCTCGAACCACCGTCTGCGCCGGGGAAGGCGGAAGGCACCGGCTGAGTCCGCCGAGGTCGCTGACGACGAAGGCCGGTATTGAGAGGTTCGCTACCCACGGTGCAGTACGGCCGAGGACTCTCCGCGACCAGGCGACAATGCGGCTGCTACTTGATGCTCTTGAGATCGACGACGAACACCAGCGACGAGTTGCCGGGGATCGGCCCGCTCGTCTTCGGGCCGTAGCCCAGCTTCGACGGCAGGATCATGACCCGCCGTCCACCCACGTGCATCGGCGGCACGCCCTTGGTGCCACCGATGCCATAGGTGAATCCCTTGACCACACCGGTGAGCGGGAACTGGATGGGCATACCGCGTTGCCATGAGGAGTCGAAGACCGTTCCTTTGTTGTAGAGCACGCCCACGTACTGGACGCTCACCGTGGAGGTGGGAGTCGCAAGCCTGCCCTTGCCGACCACGAGGTCCTTGACCATTAGCTTGGTCGCGGGCTTGGTCGTGCGCGTGGTCACCGACGGGATGCCCTTGAGGTCCTTTGCACCGTGCACGATGACGCCCGCGAAGCTCACCGAGGCGCCGGTGGCCTTCGGGTACGAGGTCGAAGGACTGGGGCTCGGGCTGGGGCTGCTCGGGCTGGGACTGAGACCCGTGCTGGCGCTCGGGCTCGAGATCGGGGAGGTCTTCGAGGACGCGGCGGGGGTCTTGTCGGTGCTGCCACTCAGTCCGACGACGAGCCCGATCACGACCGCGATCAGCACGATCGTCGCCACGATCGAGATGATCAGGGTGGCCTTCTTCCGCCTCGCCTCGCGCTCCTGACGCTGCTGAAGTTGCCGCTCGAGGTGTCGGCGCGCGGCATCTCGGCGCTGCTTGTTGGTCGGCACGAAGCGATCCTCCAGATCGGGTCTCCCGATGGTCGGGGCCCCGCGCGCAGTCTACGGAGTCTGACATAAGCGGCACCGATGACCGCTCTGCTCCAATCCGGTGGGTGCCCTCGCTAGGCTGAGTGGACCGATCCCCCGACCTCAGTGGAGTGCTGCGCCGTGCTCATCGCGGGATTCCCGTCGGACGTGACCGCCACCAACTGCTGGGTCGTTGCCGTCGCCGACGGCGAGCAGTGCGTCGTCATCGACCCTGGCATCGGCGTCGCCGCGCGCTTGGACGAGCTCATCGCCGAGCACCGGCTGCACCCCGTCGCAGTGCTGCTGACGCATGGGCACTTCGATCACACGTTTTCGGTGCTACCGGTGTGCCAGGCGCGCGACGTGCCTGCCTTCATCCACCCGTCCGACCGGGGCCAGCTGTCCGATCCGTGGTCCGGAGTCGGCATGCGGGCCGGCACCCCGCTGTTCGGCACGCTGAGCTTCGCCGAACCCGACGACGTCCGCGAACTGTCCGACGGTGACAAGGTGTCCCTCGCCGGCCTCGACTTCGGGGTGCGGCACGCGCCCGGGCACAGCCTCGGGTCGGTCACCTTCGGCCTGGCCACCGACGAGGAGCCGGTGCTGTTCAGCGGGGACGTGCTGTTCGCGGGCTCGATCGGCCGGGTCGATCTGCCCGGCGGATCGATGGCGGACATGGAGCGCTCGCTGCGTGCGGTGATCCTGCCGATGCACGACGCGACATTGGTGCACTGCGGCCACGGCCCGTCCACGACGATCGCCCGGGAGCGCGCGGCCAACCCCTTTCTCTTGGAACTCGCATGAGCCTTTCTGGGTTTCCGGAACTGCTACCTGGCCAACGCTTCGTGGAGCAGGACGTCATCGACCGGCTGCGCGCCATCTTCGAGCTGCACGGCTTCGCGCCGGTCGAGACGCGGGCGGTCGAGCCGGTGGACACGCTGCTGAGCAGAGGCGAGATCGACAAGGAGATCTACGTCCTGCGACGCGTGCACGCCGACGCAGAGGAGGGCGACGCGGGTTTGGGCCTGCACTTCGACCTCACCGTGCCGCTCGCACGCTACGTCCTCGAAAACGCCGGACACCTGGAATTCCCGTTCCGCCGCTACCAGATCCAGAAGGTGTGGCGCGGCGAGCGGCCGCAGGACGGGCGCTATCGCGAGTTCACCCAGGCCGACCTCGACGTCGTGGCCCGCGACGTGCTGCCCGTGCACCACGACGTCGAGGTGGCACGGGTGATGGCCGAGGCGCTGGCCGCGCTGGACTTCCTTCCGCCGCTGCGGTTGCAGATCAACAATCGCAAGCTGATCGAGGGCTTCTACCTCGGCCTGGGCGTTGCGGACGTACCGGCCGCCATGCGCGCGATCGACAAGCTGGACAAGGTGCCTGCCGACGTGGTCGCCAAACAGCTGGTCGACGAGGCCGGTCAGTCGGACGCACAGGCCGCGCTGTGTCTAGCCCTCGCCGAGATCCGTACCATCGACTCGTCGTTCGTGGCCGAGGTGCGCACGCTCGGCGTCGCGCACCAGCTGCTCGACGAGGGCCTGGACGAGCTGGCGGCGGTGATCGACGGGTGCACCGATATCAGCGGTGAGCGGCTCGTCGTCGAGGCGGATCTGCGTATCGCGCGCGGTCTGGACTACTACACCGGGACGGTGTTCGAGACCCGGATGGACGGATTCGAGGCGCTCGGCTCGATCTGTTCGGGCGGACGGTACGACTCGCTCGCCTCGGACGGCAAGATCACCTATCCGGGCGTCGGCATCTCGCTCGGCATCACCCGACTGCTGATGCCGCTGTTCCAGCGCGGGTTGCTCGACGGGTCGCGTTCGGTCCCGTCCGCGGTCCTGATCGCACTCCCGGCCGAAAACGACCGCGCGCGCTGCGACCGGATCGCGCAGCAGCTGCGCTCGCGGGGCATCGCCAGTGAGGTCGCGGCGGCACCGCAGAGGTACGGCAAGCAGATCCGCTACGCCGAACGGCGCGGCATCCCGTTCGTGTGGTTTCCCGATTCGGACGAGATCAGAGACATCCGCAGCGGCGACCAGGTGCCGGCCGATCCCACCGTCTGGACGCCACCCGCCGCGGATCTGCGGCCGCAGGTCATCACCCAGAGGATCGGCGAGTGATCAGAACACGCGAGGCAGGGACATTGCGCGCGTCCGATGGCGGGCAGACCGTGACGCTCGCCGGCTGGGTGGCCACCCGTCGCGATCACGGCGGCGTCACCTTCATCGACCTGCGCGACGCGTCCGGCTCGGCGCAGGTCGTCCTGCGCGAGGCCGCACCTGCTCACGCACTGCGCAACGAGTGGGTCGTTGCGGTCACCGGTGAGGTACGGCTGCGTCCCGAGGGCAACGTCAACGCGGCGATCCCGACCGGCGAGGTGGAGGTCGTCGCGTCCCGCCTGGACGTGCTGAACGAGGCGGCCACGCTGCCGTTCCAGGTCGACGAGCACACCGAGGTCGGCGAGGAGGCGCGGCTGAGGTACCGCTACCTCGACTTGCGCCGCCCCGGCCCGGCGGCGGCGATCCGGCTGCGCAGCAAGGTGAACCGGGCCGCCCGCGAGACGCTGTTGGACGCAGGCTTCGTCGAGATCGAGACGCCCACGATGACACGCTCGACCCCGGAAGGGGCGCGCGATTTCCTGATCCCGGCGCGGCTGCGGCCGGGCTCGTGGTACGCGCTGCCGCAGTCGCCCCAGCTGTTCAAGCAGCTACTCATGGTCGCGGGGATGGAGCGCTACTTCCAGATCGCGCGCTGTTACCGCGACGAGGACTTCCGCGCCGACCGGCAGCCCGAGTTCACCCAGCTCGACATCGAAATGAGCTTCGTCGACCAGGACGACGTGATCGCCCTCGCCGAGCGCGTGCTCGTCGCGCTGTGGCGCTTGGTCGGGCACGAGATCGAGACCCCGATCCCGCGAATGACGTACGCGGACGCGATGGCCCGCTTCGGCTCGGACAAGCCGGATCTGCGCCTCGGCCTCGAGCTCAGCGACTGCACCGCGTTCTTCGCCGAGACGCCGTTCCGGGTGTTCCAGGCGCTCTATGTCGGCGCGGTGCTGATGCCGGGCGGCGCGTCCCAGCCCCGTCGTCAGCTCGACGCGTGGCAGGACTTCGCCAGGCAACGCGGCCACCGTGGGCTGGCCTACGTCCTGATCGGGGACGACGGATCGCTGAGCGGTCCGGTCGCCAAAAACCTCTCCGACCCCGAGCGTGCCGGGCTGGCGGCGCACGTCGGCGCCTCGCCGGGTGACTGCGTCTTCTTCGCTGCGGGCGGCGGCAACTCTGCGCGCGCCCTGCTCGGCGCGGCGCGGCTGGAGATCGGGCGCCGGGCCGGGCTCATCGACGAGTCCCGGTGGGCGTTCGTGTGGATCGTCGACGCGCCGCTGTTCGAGCCGTCCTCGGACGCCGAGGCTGCCGGAGACGTCGCGGTCGGCTCAGGCGCGTGGACGGCAGTCCATCATGCCTTCACCTCACCCAAGCCGGAATCGATGGACAGCTTCGACGCCGATCCCGGCTCGGCGCTCGCGTACGCCTACGACATCGTCTGTAACGGCAACGAGATCGGCGGCGGGTCGATCCGGATCCACCGCCGCGACGTGCAGGAGCGCGTGTTCGCCGTCATGGGACTGTCCCAGGAGGAAGCGCGCACCAAGTTCGGCTTCCTGCTCGACGCGTTCGGCTTCGGCGCGCCCCCGCACGGTGGCATCGCCTTCGGCTGGGACCGGATCTGCGCGCTGCTCTCGGGCACCGAGTCGATCCGCGACGTCATCGCGTTCCCGAAGACGGGCGGCGGGTACGACCCATTGACCGGCGCCCCGGCGGCGATCACGCCGGAGCAGCGCAAGGAGGCTGGCATCGGCGCGGTGGCCGAACCCGACACGACCCCGAAT
>JALZAI010000403.1 GCA_030948475.1 Actinomycetota bacterium | reverse complement strand
GCGGCGCGGGCCCGGCGCGCCTCGTCCTCCTCGATCAGCCGGTTCAGCAACTGCTGCTGCTGATTCGACTTCGGGATGTTAGTGAGCGTCTCCTGACCCTGCTCACCCGCCGACTCGATGACGAGCGTTCCGGCGCCGACGACGCGGTCCCACAGCGACTGGGTGAACGCGACATCGTTGATGCGCTGCAGCGAAATGTCGCGGCCGCTGTGGCGCAGCACGCCGCGCCGGATCAACACGCGGTGCGTCGTCATCACGTAGTGCGTCGTGCGCCAGGAGATCCACGGCGCGAACGCCAGCCAGCTCAGCAGCACCACCCCGACCACGATGATCGCGATGATGACCGCCAGTTGCGCGCTGCCGTGGTTTGGCGCGAAGCCGATTCCAACGCCGGCGGCAGCGCAGATCACGATGAACCACAGCGTCGCCGGGACGAGCGTGATCCAGTGTGGGTGCAGATGCGCGGCGACCTGCTCGTCGTTCGCGAGGACCTTCTCCGGGTACGGCACCGCCCAACCTCCTCAAGCCGGGTCAACCGTATCGAGCGGACCCGAGTTTGCCGACCGCAGATGCTCGACGTCGCCGGCGCCGATGGCCTGCACCCCTCCGCGCACGGCCAGCCGCAGCCGTCCACCCTCGTCGATGGCCAGCGCGTGCCCGACCAGGCGCGCGCCGTCGGTGGTCGTCACCGCGATGTTGCGTCCCAGCGTCGAGCAGGCGCCGCGATAGGCGTCGGCCAGGCCACACGCTTCGGCGGCGCCGTTGGCCGCGGCCCAGCGGGTGAGCTGTGCGTCCAGGTGGGCGAGGACCGCGACGAGCAGACTGGTGCGGTCGAGCGCGTCCGCGCCGCAGAGCGCGAGCGAGGTCGCGGTGTCGACCGGCAGCTCGGCGGCGGACGTCGTCACGTTCAACCCGATGCCGATCACGACGGCCGCTCCGCTGCTTTGCGCGAGGATTCCGGCAAGCTTGCCCCCGGACGTCCCGCAGAGCAGGTCATTCGGCCACTTGAGGCTGACCTCGGCGTCGGTAACCTCGCGGACCCCGTCGAACAGCGCGACGCCGGCGAGCAGCGGTAGCCAGCCCCAGGTCGCGATCGGAACCGTCGGGCGCAGCAGCACCGAGAAGGTCAGCCCGGCCCGCGGCGGCGACGTCCAGGTGCGCTCCAGCCGTCCCCGACCCGCTCTCTGGTACTCCGTCACGAGGACGGACCGGTCGGGCGCCTCGGCGTCGGCGAGCAGGTCGGCGTTGCTCGACTGCGTCTCGGCGACGATCGTGACGCGCGCCCACCGCTCGCGGGTGCCGGCGTACAGCACCGCCGCGTCCAGCGGCGCGCGGTCCATACGATCAACGGTAGGCCCCGGCTACGCTCTGGGCTCATGGCAGCCGAGCCGGTCGAACCGGAAGACGCTCCGCACACCACCGCGGCCAAGCTCGAGGACCTCGGTCGGCGCTACGACGAGGCCGTGCATGCCGGATCGGCCCGCGCCGTCGAGCAGCAGCACGCCAAGGGCAAGCTGACCGCGCGCGAGCGGATCGACGCGCTACTCGACGAGGGCTCGTTCGTCGAACTCGACGAGCTCGCGCGGCACCGGTCGTCCAACTTCGGCATGGACGAGAACCGTCCGTTCGGCGACGGCGTGGTCACCGGATACGGCACGGTCGACGGACGTCCGGTCTGCGTGTTCAGCCAGGACGTCACGGTGTTCGGCGGCGCGCTCGGCGAGGTGTACGGCGAGAAGATCGTCAAGGTGCTCGACTTCGCGATCAAGATGGGCTGCCCGGTGGTCGGCATCAACGAGGGCGGCGGCGCGCGCATCCAGGAGGGGGTGGTCAGCCTCGGCCTGTACGGCGACATCTTCTACCGGACGGTGCACGCGTCCGGAGTCATCCCGCAGATCTCGCTGATCATGGGCGCGGCCGCGGGCGGGCACGTCTACTCCCCCGCGCTCACCGACTTCGTCGTCATGGTCGACAAGACCTCGCAGATGTTCATCACCGGTCCGGACGTAGTGCGCACCGTGACCGGTGAGGACGTCACACTGGAGGAACTGGGCGGCGCGCGCACGCATAACACCAAGAGCGGCAACGCGCACTACCTCGGCCAGGACGAGGACGAAGCGATCGGCTATGTCAAGGCGCTGCTGTCCTACCTGCCGTCCAACAACCTGGACCCGGTGCCGGTGTACGACACCGAAGTGGTGGACGTCGCGGACGAGACCGACCTCATGCTTG
>JALZAI010000392.1 GCA_030948475.1 Actinomycetota bacterium | reverse complement strand
CGCAGGCGGCGAGCTTCGCGGCCTGCTGCGTGGTGGCCGTGCCCTTCGCCTCGCTCGGGACGAGCCGCGCCCCGTTCCTCGGGGTGGGCGCCGCCGCGCTGCTGTTGTTCGCGGCGAGCGGCCTGGTCGCGTTCGTCCGCTCGTCCCCTCTCAGGCAGTGGTGTGCCGAGCGGATCCCGGACCTCGCTGTGCGAGCCGCGCGGGGCGCCGCGGCCGCGGTCGCGGTGTACCTGTGCGCCGGCGCGCTGCTCGTCGCCGTGGCGCTCACGGTGCATCACCGCGAGGTTTCGACGATCTCGCACCAGGTGGGCGGTGGCTGGGGCGGCGTCCCGGTGCTCCTGTTGGGCATGCTGGCTGCGCCCAACGCTGCCATCGCCGGGGCCTCCTATGTCGCGGGCCCTGGCTTCGCCGTTGGGGCCGGGACGACCGTACGTATCACCAGCGCCGCCCACGGCACCATGCCGGCCTTCCCGCTGCTCGGGGCCGTCCCGTCGGGTTCCGGCGCGACGCAGCCGGTGTGGGCGCTCGTGATCGCCACGCCGCTGCTCGCCGCCATGGCCGTTGCCCGGCTAGCAGCCCGCACCCCCGGCTGGCGAGCCCGGTTGGACACCGCAGCGTGCGCCGCGTCGGCCGCCGGGGTGATCATGCTCGGGCTGGCCTGGCAGGGCGGCGGCGCGGTCGGCAATGGCCGCCTGCACACGGTCGGCGCCTCGCCGTGGCAGTTCGCCGTGGCGACGGCGGTCGAGGTCGGGGTGCTCAGCCTGACCTGGCTGGGTCTCGGCGCGGCGTGGACCTGGTTGCGCCAGCCGGTCGACGACGAGGACGAAGTCGGCTTCTTCCTCACCCCGAAGAGCAGCCTGGTCGTCGTCCCGGACGACGCCGAGAAGGCGGACGAGGCGGACCAGCTCGCTGGGTAGGGTTCGGTCATGGTGCGCCTGGTGGTCCTCGCGTCCGGGACCGGCAGCACCCTGCAGGCGATCCTCGAGGCCCCCGGCCTCGGCGGGCTCGTCGCTGCAGCCGGCACCGACGTCCCCGGATGTGCGGCGCTGCAGCGCGCCGACGCCGCCGGCCTGCCGACGTTCGCCGTGCCGTTGAACGACTACGCGGACCGGGATGTCTGGAACGAGCGGCTGGCGAAGTCGATCGCCGAGTACGCCCCGGACCTGCTCGTCCTCGCCGGGTTCATGCGCCTGCTCGGGCCGGCCGTGCTGGACCGGTTCCGGGTCGTCAACACCCATCCCGCCCTGCTGCCGGCCTTTCCCGGAGCCCACGCGGTTCGCGACGCCCTCGCCGCGGGCGCCACGTCGACCGGCGCAACCGTGCACTGGGTGGACGAGGGCATCGACACCGGCGCGATCATCGCTCAGGCAACCGTCCGGGTCGAACCGGGCGACGACGAGGACAGCCTGCGCGCGCGCATCCAGGCCGCCGAGCAACCCCTCTACGTCAGCACCCTCCGCCACCTGTGCCGGGAGATGGCCCGATGACCCAAGTCACGGTGCGCCGCGCGCTGGTGAGCGTCTACGACAAGACCGGGCTGGACGATCTGGCCCGGGGCCTGCACGCGGCCGGGGTCGAGATCGTCTCGACCGGATCGACGGCGGCGCGCATCCGCGACCTCGGCATCCCGGTCACGCCGGTCGACGAGGTCACTGGCTTCCCCGAGATCCTCGGCGGGCGGGTGAAGACGCTGCACCCGCACGTCCACGCCGGATTGCTGGCCGACCAGGACGACCCCGAGCACGTAGCGACGATCGGCGGACTGGGCATCGCGTCCTTCCAACTGCTGATCGTGAACCTGTACCCATTCGTGGAGACGGTCGCGAGCGGCGCGTCCCACCCCGAGGTCGTCGAGCAGATCGACATCGGCGGCCCGGCGATGGTGCGGGCGAGCGCGAAGAACCACGGCTCGATCGCCGTGGTCACCGATCCGGCCCGCTACGGCTCGGTGCTGGACGCGGTGCAGGCCGGCGGCTTCGACCTTGCCGCGCGGCAGCGGCTGGCAGTGGCGGCATTCCGCCACACTGCCGCCTACGACATCGCGGTCGCGTCCTGGCTGGGCAACGTGCTTGCGCCCGACGACGAGGTGGACGGGGTGCCCAGCGGATTCCCGGGCTGGATCGCGGCGCCCTACGAGCGGGCTGCCGTGCTGCGCTACGGCGAGAACCCGCACCAGCGTGCCGCGCTCTACGTGACGCCGGGTGGGACGGGCGGCCTTGCGGGCGCGGAGCAGTTGGCCGGCAAGCAGATGAGCTACAACAACTACGTCGACGCCGATGCTGCCTGGCGGGCCGCGTACGACTTCGCCGAGCCGTGTGTCGCGATCATCAAGCATGCCAACCCGTGCGGCATCGCGATCGGTGCCGATCTCACCGACGCGCACCGCAAGGCCAACGCCTGCGATCCGGTCAGCGCGTACGGCGGCGTCATCGCGACCAACGGACCGGTCACTCTGGCCATGGCCGAGCAGCTCATCGAGATATTCACCGAAGTGATCGTGGCGCCGTCCTTCCACCACGAAGCGCTGGATCGCCTACGAACAAAGAAGAACCTGCGGCTGCTCGTCGCGGCGCCCCGCCCGGCCCGTCCGTCGATCGACATGCGCCCGATCTCCGGCGGCGTCCTGCTGCAGAGTGCCGACCGCGTGGACGCACCCGGCGACGAGCCGACTGCGTGGACGCTCGCCGCCGGCGAGGCGGCCGACCACGCGACGCTGGCCGATCTCGCGTTCGGATGGCGGGCGGTGCGATCGGTGCGCTCCAACGCGATCCTGCTGGCCAGCGGTGGCGCGACGGTCGGCGTGGGCATGGGCCAGGTGAACCGGGTCGACGCCTGCCGGCTGGCCGTCGCGCGGGCGGGGGAGCGAGCCGCCGGATCTGTGGCGGCATCCGACGCCTTCTTCCCGTTCGACGACGGGCCGGCGGTGCTGATCGCCGCGGGAGTGCGCGCGATCGTCGAGCCCGGCGGGTCGATCCGCGACGCGGACGTGATCGAAGCGGCCAAGGCGGCGGGCGTCACCCTGTACTTCACCGGCACCCGGCACTTCGCCCACTGATGGCAGGATGACGGCTCGTGACGGCGATCATCCTGGACGGCAAGGCCACCCTCGACACGATCAAGGCCGAGCTGACCGACCGGGTGAAGCTGCTGGCTGAGCGCGGTGTGGTTCCGGGGCTCGGCACCGTCCTCGTCGGCGACGACCCGGCCAGCGCGTGGTACGTCAACGCCAAGCACAAGGACTGCGCCCAGATCGGGGTGCGCAGCATCCGCCGCGACCTTCCCACGGGGACGGGCCAGGCCGAGGTCGAGGCCGTCATCGACGAGTTCAACGCCGACCCGTCCTGTACCGCGTTCCTGGTCCAGCAGCCGACCGGCCTGGACGAGAGCGCGATCCTGGCCCGGGTCGATCCGGGCAAGGACGTCGACGGGCTGCACCCGATGAACCTCGGCTGGCTGGTGCTCGGCAAGCCCGCGCCGCTGCCGTGCACCCCGACCGGGATCATCGAACTGCTGCGCCGCTTCGACGTCCCGATCGCCGGCGCGAATGTGGTGGTGATCGGGCGCGGCCTCACCGTCGGACGTCCCCTCGCGCTCATGCTCACTCGCCGTAGCGAGAACGCCACCGTCACCGTCTGCCACACCGCCACCCGCGACCTGAGCGGACACGTGCGGCAGGCCGACATCGTCGTGGCCGCCGCCGGCTCGCCGGGCCTGGTCAC
Source organism: Actinomycetota bacterium (assembly GCA_030948475.1). Lineage (GTDB taxonomy): Bacteria > Actinomycetota > Actinomycetes > Mycobacteriales > Jatrophihabitantaceae > JALZAI01. Next base: position 8,982 of record JALZAI010000392.1, on the reverse strand, counting down.
CAGCGACATGGTCAAGCCGGGCGCAGCCGTTCTGGACGCGGGGGTGAGCCGGGTCAACGGCAAGATCGCCGGCGATGTGGCCGCGGACGTAGCTGAGGTGGCCGGCTACCTCAGCCCGAACCCCGGCGGCGTGGGCCCGATGACTCGCGCCATGCTGCTCGTCAACGTGGTCGAGGCTGCAGAGCGGGCGGCGCTCTGACGTGGTGCAGCGGGCGGTGCGGGCACTGCGCGCGGAGGCAGCGTTCGTCCTCGTCGTCGTGATCATCGGATCCGCAGTCGTCTACCTGCTGTTCGACCCGGGCCACTGGCGCCCGGCCGCGGGCATCATCGCTGCGGCACTGCTGCTGGCCGCCGGTCTGCGCCTTGCCCTGCCGCCACGCGTCGTGGGACTGCTGGCCGTCCGGGGACGCTGGCGCGACGCCCTGTTCTACCTGGCCACCGGTGTCGTGATTCTCAGCGTCGCCCTTCGCCTGCACCCGAACGGGTCCACGGGCTAGCGTGAGATCGCAACCCACACCACGCGAGGAGAAACCCATGTCCGACAACGTCCGGGCCGGCAAGGTCACCGTCGTCGGAGCCGGCTTCTACGGTTCCACGACTGCCCAGCGCCTGGCCGAGTACGACGTGTTCGAGACGGTCGTGTTGACCGACGTCGTCGAGGGCAAGCCGGAGGGGATCGCGCTCGACCTCAACCAGTCGCGTCCGATCGAAGGCTTCGAGACGACGGTCGTCGGTTCGACGACCACGGCCGAGGGCGGCGGTTACGAACCCACCGCGAACTCCGACGTCGTCGTGATCACCGCTGGGCTGCCGCGAAAGCCCGGCATGAGTCGGATGGACCTGCTCGAGGTCAACGCGAAGATCGTCCGCGGGGTGGCGGAGAAGGTGGCTCGCAATTCACCGGACGCGGTGATCATCATCGTGTCGAATCCGCTGGACGAGATGACTGCGCTGGCCCAGCTCGCGAGCCAGTTCCCCAAGCAACGGGTCTTCGGTCAGGCCGGAGTGCTCGACACCGCGCGCTTCACCAACAACGTGGCGACGGCACTCGGCGTTCCGGTCGGCTCGGTGCAGACGCTCACCCTCGGCTCGCACGGCGACACCATGGTGCCCGTGCCCTCGGCGTGCTTCGTCGACGGCAAACCGCTGGCCGACGTCCTGGACGCCGACCAGGTCGAGGAGTTGGTGAGCCGCACCCGCAACGGCGGGGCCGAGGTGGTAGCCCTGCTCAAGACCGGATCGGCGTACTACGCGCCGTCCGCTGCCGTCGCCCGGATGGCGCGCGCGGTCATCGAGGATTCCGGCGAGATCATCCCCGTGTGCGCCTGGGTCGACGGTGAGTACGGCATCAGCGGCGTCTACCTCGGCGTCGAGGCCGAGATCGGAAGGGCCGGGGTGAAGAAGATCGTCGAGCGCGACCTGACCGAGTCCGAGCTCACCGGGCTGAAGCAGGCCGCCGAGGCGGTCCGCGCCAAGCAGGCCGACATCGCCGATCTGTAGCGCTCCGCCCAGTGCCGGACATCGCAACCGAGCTGGCCCAGATCGAGCTGCTCACCTCGCTCTCACCGCAATCACTCGGCGTGCTCGCCCAGGCCGCGCACGTGCGGCGGCTGGCCCGGGGCCAGGTGCTGTTCACCAAGGGCGAGCCGAGCGATCACCTGTTCCTCGTCCGGGCGGGGCGGCTGCGCGTCGTGGTCGCCTCGCCGCGCGGTGAGGAGCTGGTGCTGTCGGTCGTCGGCCCCGGCGACTCGCTCGGCGAGCTGTCCATGCTCGACGGGCAACCCCGCTCGGCCAGCGTCGAAGCGCTGGAACCCGTCGAGCTGATCGCGGTCGCGGCCGAGCACGTCCGGTCGCTGCTCGACTCCGACCCGGCCGCGTTGCGCGCCGTCGCGCTCGCGCTCGCGGCCGGGATGCGGCGGCTGTCCGGCACCGCCGCCGACCTGGTCTTCCTCGACCTACCGCGGCGGCTGGCCAAGCTGCTGCTGTCGCTGTCGACCCCACATGGGGACGGGACGGCTGAGAGCCGGCTGGCGATGAGCCAGTCCGGCGTGGCGGCCCAGCTGGGCGTGACCCGGCAGTCGCTCAACCGGGCGCTGGTCGGGCTCGCGCACCGCGGCTGGATCACCGTCAACGGCGCCCGGGTGCAGATCAACGACGTCGCCGCACTGACCCACTTCGCCGACAGCTGAGCCACGCGCGGTCGATTGAAGGCAGACCCGGGACAGACGACTCGCCGCCGCTGCCTCGAGTCTCGGGGTTGGCGCCAGCGCAGTTGATCACCGCGATAACCGCGGACGTTGTAACGACAGTGAGCGCTAGCCGGCGGCGGCGAGCGACAGGGCGGCGTCCAGTTGTCGCAGCCACGCGGTGGCGCGCAGCTCGGTGAACGTCTCACGCGCGGCCTGCAGGTGCGGACTCGCTTCGGCGCCGCGACCCTGTCGGACCAGCCAGCTGGCCAGCACCGCCTGCGCGCGCGCCCGTGCGGGAACGGCGCCGATCGTGTCCAAGGCTGCAATCGCGGCGAGCAGGTCGTGTTCGACGTCGGCCGGGTTGGTGGTCGAGGACGGATCCAGCGCGGCGACGGTGCCGCGGTGCCGCAGCAGTTCTGCGGCGAGCAGCGGTCGCAGCTCGGACTTGCGGATCGCGGATGCCTGGGCGAGCAGCTCCCGCGCGCCCTCCCAGTCGCCCGCTTCGATGAGCCATTCGGCGGCGAGGGACCACTGGTGCGCGAAGTCCTCGTCGAATCCGCAATACCGGTAGGCGATGTCGACGAAGCGGCGGGCTCCGAGGCGCAGATCCGTACCGGACCCGCTCAGCCGGGCGTGCAACACCGGCAGGACCGGTGCCCAGACGGCCTCTATATCACGGTCGGCGGCGTGCGCGACCGCGTCCGCGGCGGCGACGGCGATGGTCTCCATGGCGAACGGCTCGCTGCGGGCCTCGGCGACGAGTGCCGTGAATATGACCTGCATTGCTCGATCTGCACGCGTCAGCGTGCTGGCGGTGACGAGCGGGCGCCGATAGATCTCGCCGATCTCGTCCCACTCCCCAGCAAGCAGTAGCGAGCAGCCGAGCGTGTTGGTGGTGAACATGCAGACGAAGCTGTTGCCGGATCGCTCGGCCAGCTCGATGCCCTCGCGCCCGGTGTCGATGGCCGTGCGCAGGTCGCGGACCGTGTCGAACGTCGCCTTGTTGTTGAGCAGCAGGCCGAGCTCGTGGGCCAGCCGATGCTTGTGCGCGTGATCGACGGCGAGGTCGAGCACCGCCATGCCGACGCGGGAATGCCCGCGGACGAGCAGGCTGAGCGCGTAGACGTTGAGCGCGCGCGCGATCTGGGTCGCGTCCTCCGCATCTTCGGCCAACGCCAGCGACCGTTCCGCCCAGACGGTGGCGAGCTGCCTTTCGATCCCCTCGTGATCGAGGTAATGACCCGCGATCTCGCGCGCGAGGTGGCTGCCCATTGGTGCCGGAAGCGTGTCCAGGCGCCCCGTGTCGACGTACGGCTGGAGCAGCTCCCAGGCTTCCGAGCGTCGGTCGTCATTGCGCAGCGCGGTCGCGGCAAGCGCGGTGGCCCGGCCCACGTCCACGACCACTGCGGCGTCGTCGGTGACGATCGGGAGCGAATGCGCGATGCAGGACTGCAGCTCGCCCGCCTCGTAGGCCATCTCGGCAGCGGCGAGATGCAGCCGGCGCTGTTCGGCCGGTTCGGTCACGATCTCGAGCGCTTCCAGGTAGGCAGTGACCGCGTCGGCCGGTGCACCGACGGACGCGGAGCGGATCGCCGAGCGCTCGAGCGAGGCGAGCAACCGGGTGCGCAGCGCCGGGACGAGCGGATCGTCGGCCGAGGCCGACGCCAGCGCGTCGCGCAGGTGCTGGGCAACCACGGGTGCCGTGTCCGCGGTCGTGTCGGTGAGTGTCTCCAGGTAGTCGGCTGCCGCGAGGTGGTGCTGCAGGCGGTCGCGCCGCGACAGCGTCCGGTACGCCACCGCGCGGACCACACTCTGCACGAACGCCTGGCGCCCCTCCTCGGCGGAGAGCCGGTCGGTCACTGTGGTGAGCAGGTCGCGCCGGACGAGTTCGCGCAGCGCGGAGTGCAACGCTTCGTCGTCGACGCCGGTCAGCGCGCTCAGGGCCGCGCGCGTGAAGGTCTGGCCGAGGACGGACGCCGTCGCGAGCACCGATCGCGCTGATGGCGGCAGCAGGTCCAGCCGGCTCGACACCAGTACCTGCAGGCTCGCCGGTGCCGCGAGCCGGCGCAGCCGCTCGAGGTCCACGGCGCCGGCCAGCCGCAGTGCGCCCGGGGTGCGAACCGGCCCGCCGACCGTTAGGCCCTGGTCGTGCATCGCGCGCACCGTCTCGATCGCGTACAGCGGGTTGCCCTCGGCGCGCTGCACGAGCTCGTCGCGTGCCGAGTCCGGCAGGCCCTCGACGAGGGCGTCCAGCAGCGCGATCGTGTCCTGGCGGGAAAGCGGGGACAGCCCGACCACCGTCGCGCGCGGGTGCGCGACCAGGCTGGATCGTCGGGTCACCAGCTCGGGACGCGCGAGCAGTACGACGAGCAGCGGCGAGCGGGACGCGGTGACCAGATGCTCGACGAAGTCCAGCAGGCCCTCGTCGGCGTGCTGCACGTCGTCAACGACCCACACGATCGGCTCGTTTCCGGCGGCGTGCAGCCGCTCGAACCAGGTCAGCCAGGCGCTGAATAGTTCCTCACGGCTGACCCCGGTGATCTCGGACGAGGCGAGGCCGAGCAGGCCCGCCAGGCGCAGCTGCAACCAGTCCCGCTCCCCGGGATCGGGGACGTAGTGGGCCAGCGAGGCGGCCAGCTTGTCGCGCACGACCGCTTCGGCGTCGTCGTCCGAGGCGTCGATCCGTCCGCGCACCGCGGTGCTCAGCGCCGAGAACGCGACGCCGTCGCCGTAGGCCGGGCAGCGTCCGGTGTGCCACAGAACCGTTGCGGACAACCCGTCCACGTAGTTCTCGAACTCGCGCGCCAGCCGGGATTTGCCGAGGCCAGCCTCGCCGGATACCACGACCAGCTGCGGACGGACCTCCTCGACCGCGGCATGGAACAGCTCGCGGATGATCGCGAGCTCGCGGCGGCGTCCGACGAGGGGAGCCTGCACCCGGTCGCTGTTACGGTCGCCGCCGACGCCGCCCATGACGGCCGTGGCGGCGAACAGGACCATCGGCTCGGCCTTGCCCTTCAGTTCGTGCGCGCCGACCTCGCGGAAATCGATCGAGGCGCCGACCAGGGCCCGGGTCTGTTCGTCAACCCACACCGAGCCGGGCGCGGCCGCAGCCTGCACCCGGGCGGCGGTGTTCACGGCGTCGCCGGCGACCATGCCCTGTCCGGTGGCGCCCAGGGTCACCGCGACCTCGCCGGTCACCACCCCGACCCGCATCGCCAGCCCGCTTGCGCCGACGGACTCCCCGAAGGTGGCGATCGACTCGACCAGATCCAGCCCGGCGCGCACCGCCCGCTCGGCGTCGTCCTCGTGCGCCGTCGGCACGCCCCAGACCGCCATCACGGCGTCGCCGATGAACTTCTCGATCGTACCGCCGTACCGGGCAACGATCTCGCGGGCGCTCTCGAAGTAGCGGGCCAGCAGCTCGCGAACCTCTTCCGGGTCCCGCGACTCGGACAGCGAGGTGAACCCGACCAGATCCCCGAACAGCACCGAGGTCACCCGCCGCTCGGCCACCGGCGCGGGCGTGACCAAGGCCGGCGCGCCGGTCCCGACCCCAGCGCCGCAGCTGAAGCAGAACCGGGCACCTGGGACGAGTTCGGCGCGGCACTGCTCGCACGCGGACGCCAGTGCCGCACCGCAGCCGAAGCAGAAGCGCGCGCCGGCGACGAGCGCCGTGCCGCACGCCGCGCAGGTTGCCTCCGCCCCGCCGGAGCTCATGCGCGGAGACTACATGCGCGGAGACTACATGTGATTCAGCTGTTCGCGGCGTTGACGGCGATCGTCCGAAGCACCGCCTTCACTTGGTACGGCGTGAGATCCGGGTGCTTGGACAGCAGCCGGGCGGCCAGTCCGGTGACGTGCGGGGCCGCGAAGGAATTGCCCGTGGCGACGATGTGCCCGCCGTCCAGCCAGGCTAGTTCGAGGTCGAGCCCGGGAGCCGCGAAGTCGGCGGGCGGCTCCGGACTCGCTAGCAGCCGGTTCCAGTCCGTCCCGTCGCTCGCGGCGACCGAGATGACGCTGCTGAACTCCGACGGGTACGTCGGCGCAGGCACGTTGTTCATCGCGCAGACCAGCACGACCCCGGCTCGTGCGGCCTCGTCGGCGACCTGGTGGAACAGCCCGAACATCTCCGACTTGCCCGTCGACAGGGACAGGTTCAGCACCCGCGCGCCGTGCCCGATCGCCCAGCGCAGTCCGTGCGCGAACACCTCGCCCTTGCCTGACAGCCGAGAGCCGAGCACGCGCACGCTGGTGATCCGGCAGGCCGGGGCCGCGCGCCGGATGATCGCGGCGCAGGCCGTGCCGTGCCCGTACAGGTCGCCGTGCGGACCCTCCTCCTCGACGACGCGCTGCTCGTCGCGGTCCCAGGTCACGGCGACGCCGGGCAGATGCTCGCCTGCAGTGTCCGGGTGGTCGTGGTCCACGCCGCTGTCCACGATCGCCACGTCGATGCCCGCGCCGTCGGCGCCGTCGAAGGCCCACTCGGCGGTGACCGGCAGCCCGCCGGAGCGCACCTGCGGCACCGGGTCGAACGCGTCCGACCAGGCCGGCCTCAACGAGCCGGTGATGGCGGGCCTCCCAGCCCTGAGTCGCGGCGGGTCGAGAACGCGAGCACCTCCTGCAGAACGTTCACCGCGAGCTGCCGCTCGGCCGGCCCGCCGCGATACACCTCGGCCAGCAGCGCGACGACGTCGGCGAGTGCCGAGGTCTGCGCCGCGGACGCGACCGCCTCGGTCAGTGAGGATCCGTCGCGGGCGGCGGCGACCAGGCCCTGCAGCAGGATGCGTCCGGTGTCGGCGAACGCCCGCTGCGCCTCGATGATGGCCGCCGCCTGCGCCGCGAACCCGGCGCCGGACTCCAGGTCTCCGGCGGCGCCGAGACGGGTCTGGTCGCGATCCAGCACGCTGAGCACACCGAGCAGCCGGTCACCCGTCTCGATCGGCAGCACCATGATCGTCTGCGGGACGTAGGACGTGGACTCCGCGACGTCGCGGGCGAAGCGCACGTCGCGGGACAGATCCGAGACGGCGATCGGCTGGCCGCTCTGCGCGACCCAGCCGGCGATGCCCCGGTCGATCGGCAGGCGGACGCCGAGGATTGCGTCAGCGCCCGCCCCGCTCGCCGCCATGTAGACGAGTTGCTCGTCGTCCTCGTCGAGGACCGCGACCGAGCACGCCGCTGCGCCGAAGAAGGTGCGGGCCAGCGAGGTCAGCGAGACCAGCGCTTCGGCCAGGGCGGGCGGGGCGGCGAGCTGCCCGGTCGCGTTCGCGAGCTCGGCAAGCTCACGCAGCAGCGGATCCGGTTCGCTCATCGATCCTCCGGCTCGGACGCGGACAGCGGCAATGCCGGAGGCGCGTTGCCTCCGGCATCAGCCACTCGGCGCTGATCAGCGCTGGCGGGCGTGGCCCTCCACGTCGTCGTCGTCGGTGGCGCGCTGGCGGGCGTGGCCCTCCACGTCGTCGTCGTCGGTCGCGCGATGGCTGTGGCCCTCCACGTTGTCCTCGTTCTGCCTCATAAAGATCTTGTGGCCTTCGACGTCCTCGGCCGGCTCTTCGATGTTCTCGTTCTCGCTCATCGTGGGTTCCTCTCGTTCTGCTGGCTCGTTCGGCCCGCTGTCGACGAGCATCGGCTCAGTGGCGAGCCACGGCAGTCGCGTTGCCGACAGCGCAGTTGTCATACACCCGACACCGCGGTCTTGGCGAGAGCTGATCAGCGCGGCGGCGTGCGGCGGTTGAGGTGGCGCAGTGCGGCAGAGTCGCCGGGACCGCCGCGCCGGGCGAGCCGCTCGACCACCGCAGCGCGGTGCGCGTCGTCGACATTGCCGCCGTATTTGAACTTCGCGAGCACGTCTCGCACGGACAACCGAATTCCACGGATCCCGTTCAGGGTGCGGCCGTGCTCGATCGGGTCGGCTGTGCCGGAACCCGGCTCGGTGACTCCGAGTTGCGTGCGCAGGATCACGGCCTTGCCCTCGGCGTCGTCCACGATCTCGGCCGCCGCGACGAGCTGCACGGCCGCGTAGTACGTCGTGGGCACACCCATGCGCGGATCCTCGTCCTCGATCGCCTTCCAGGCGGCGGGGATGTAGCTCCAGTCGCCGGCGACGGTGAGCAGCACCAGCGGATTCTCCTGCAGCGCGGTCCAGACCGGGTTGGGACGGGCCAGATGTAGCAGCACCAGCTCCGGCGATACGAGCGCGAACTGCGTCGGCACGACGACGGGCACGTCGCGGCCCCGACCGGCCGCGACGAGATGACCGAAGCCCTGGGCGCGGACGAACTCGACCCACTCGTCCGGGGAGGTCGAGGCGTCCCAGGGATGGATGAGCATCAGTCGAACTCGCCGAGGACGGCACCGCGCAGCACGTCCAGGCCGACCGAGCCGATGTCGAGTGCCCTGCGGTGGAACGTCTTGAGGTCGAAGTCGGCGCCGGCGCGGGCCCGGGCCTGCTCGCGCAGTTCGAGCCAGAAGCGTTCGCCGATCTTGTACGCCGGTGCCTGGCCGGGCCAACCGAGGTAGCGATCGAGCTCGAAGCGGAGATTGGCCTCGGGCTCGTGGACGTGCGACGAGAGCAGCTGCCAGGCCTTGTCGTAGGTCCATTCGCCGCCGCCAACCACGTCCGGAGCGGGGAACCCGCAGTGCACGCCGATGTCGATGACGACGCGGATCGCGCGCAGCACCTGGCCGTCGAGCATGCCGAGGTAGTCCGCCGGATCGTCGAGAAAGCCCAGATCGGCCATCAGGCGTTCGGCATAGAGCGCCCAGCCCTCGCCGTGTCCGCTGACCCACG
>JALZAI010000319.1 GCA_030948475.1 Actinomycetota bacterium | reverse complement strand
CGTCCTCCTTGGCGCCGTCGAAGACCGGCGTCGCCACGTTGGTGTCCGGGACGCCGTGGCGGGCCGCCTCGGGCAGGCGCGCGGCCCACTCAGGCGTCCCCTCGACGTCCCAACCGGTCTTGGCGACCCAGCCGAGGTGCGTCTCGAGGACCTGGCCGACGTTCATCCGGCTCGGCACCCCGAGCGGGTTGAGCACGATGTCCACCGGGGTGCCGTCGGTCATGAACGGCATGTCCTCGGGGGGGAGGATCTTCGCGATCACGCCCTTGTTGCCATGCCGGCCGGCCAGCTTGTCGCCGTCCTGAATCTTGCGCTTCTGGGCGATGTAGACCCGGACCAGCTCGTTGACGCCGGCGGGCAACTCGTCGCCGTCCTCGCGGCTGAACACCCGGACGCCGATGACCTTGCCGGCCTCGCCGTGCGGCACCTTCAGCGAGGTGTCGCGCACCTCGCGGGCCTTCTCGCCGAAGATTGCGCGCAGCAGCCGCTCCTCCGGGGTCAACTCGGTCTCGCCCTTGGGCGTGACCTTGCCGACCAGCACGTCGCCCGGCACCACGTCGGCCCCGATGCGCACGATGCCGCGGTCGTCGAGGTCGGCGAGCACCTCCTCGGAGACGTTCGGGATGTCGCGCGTGATCTCCTCGGCACCCAGCTTGGTGTCGCGGGCGTCGACCTCGTGCTCCTCGATGTGGATCGAGGTGAGGACGTCGTCCTGGACGAGGCGCTGGTTGAGGATGATCGCGTCCTCGTAGTTGTGCCCCTCCCACGGCATGAACGCGACGAGCAGGTTCTTTCCGAGCGCCATCTCGCCCTCGTCGGTGCACGGCCCGTCGGCGATGACCTGGCCGACCTCGATGTGCTGGCCCTCGTTGACGATCGGCTTCTGGTTGAAGCTGGTGCCCTGGTTCGAGCGCGCGAACTTCGCCAGCCGGTACGTCTGGTGCGTGCCGTCGTCGGCCATGACGGTGATGAAGTCGGCCGAGACCTCGGTGACCACGCCGGCCTTCTCAGCGGTGACCACGTCGGAGGCGTCGACCGCGGCGCGAAGCTCCATGCCGGTGCCGACGAGCGGGGATTCGCTGCGCAGCAGCGGGACCGCCTGGCGCTGCATGTTGGCGCCCATGAGCGCCCGGTTGGCGTCGTCGTGCTCGAGGAACGGGATCATCGCGGACGCGACCGACACCATCTGGCGCGGCGACACGTCCATGTAGTCGACCTCGTTGCCCTCGATCAGATCGACCTCGCCGCCCTTCTTGCGGACCAGGACCCGCTCGGTGAAGCGGCCCTGCGCGTCGATCGCGGCGTTGGCCTGGGCGATGACGTGCCGGTCCTCCTCGTCCGCGGACAGGTAGTCGATCTGGTCGGTGACCCGGCCGCTGGTGACCTTGCGGTACGGGGTCTCGACGAAGCCGAACGCGTTGACCCGCCCGTAGGACGCGAGCGAGCCGATCAGACCGATGTTCGGGCCCTCCGGCGTCTCGATCGGGCACATCCGGCCGTAGTGCGACGGGTGGACGTCGCGCACCTCCATGCCGGCGCGGTCGCGCGAGAGTCCGCCGGGGCCCAACGCCGACAGGCGGCGCTTGTGCGTGAGCCCGGCCAGCGGGTTGGTCTGGTCCATGAACTGGCTCAGCTGCGACGTACCGAAGAACTCGCGGATCGAGGCGACCACCGGGCGAATGTTGATCAGGGTCTGCGGCGTGATGGCCTCGACGTCCTGGGTGGTCATGCGCTCGCGGACGACCCGTTCCATGCGGGACATGCCCACGCGGATCTGGTTCTGGATCAGCTCGCCGACGGTACGCAGGCGGCGATTGCCGAAGTGGTCGATGTCGTCGACGTCGTAGCCCTCAGCGCCTTCGTGCAGCCGGATGAGGTACTCGATGGTGCGGACGATGTCGTCCTCGGTCAGCGTGCCGGTAGAGATCGGCGCGTCGACGCCGAGCTTCTTGTTCGCCTTGTAGCGGCCGACCTTGGCCAGGTCGTAGCGCTTGTGGTTGAAGAAGAGATTCTCGAGCAGCGCCTGCGCGGACTCGCGCGTCGGCGGCTCGCCCGGGCGCAGCTTGCGGTAGATGTCTAGCAAGGCCTCGTCGGTCGAGCCGATGTGGTCCTTGTCGAGGGTGGCGAGCAGCGTCTCCGACCAGGAGAAGCGCTCGCGGATCCGGTCGGTCGACCAACCCAGCGCCTTCAGCAGCACGGTGACCGGCTGGCGCCGCTTGCGGTCGATACGGACGCCGACGGTCGAGCGTTTGTCGACGTCGAACTCCAGCCACGCGCCACGGCCCGGGATGACCTTGACCGAATAGATGTCGATGTCGGAGGTCTTGTCGAGAGTGCGGTCGAAGTACACGCCCGGCGAGCGGACGAGTTGGCTGACCACGACTCGCTCGGTGCCGTTGATGATGAACGTGCCCTTGCGCGTCATCACCGGGAAGTCGCCCATGAACACCGTCTGCGACTTGATCTCGCCGGTGGTGTTGTTGATGAACTCCGCCGTGACGAACAGCGGCGCGGCGTAGGTCATGTCCTTGTCCTTGCACTCCTCGATCGAGGCCTTGACCTCTTCGAAGCGCGGGTTGGAGAAGGACAGGCTCATCGAGCCGGAGAAGTCCTCGATCGGCGACAGTTCGTCGAGGATCTCCTCGAGACCGGAGATTGCGGACGGGTCCCGGTCCGCATTAGCGCGCCAGCCCTCATTGCCGACCAGCCAGTCAAAGGACTCGGTCTGCAGGGCGAGGAGGTTGGGCACCTCCAGCGGCTCTCGAATCTTGGCGAACGACGTGCGCGGCGGCGATCCCGCAATACCGAACGACGTTGCCTGGGTGGAAGCTGACTTGCCGGAGCGAGAGACTGCCAAGATGCGTCCTTCCAAGGACAAGCGATGCGTGCCGAGCTGCGCCGCTCCCTGGCGTCCCCCGCGGACAAGCGTCCTGACAAGCGTCCAGACAAACGCTCAGACAAACGTCCACTGGTAGTCCATAGCGCACTAACTCAGTGAGCCGGGCACCACGAGTAGACCCTTGACGGGCCGCAGGTTGACAGAGGGCAGCGCAAATAAGCAGTCTAACTGCTGGAGGCGCGGCGCGCAAGCGACCGCGCACCTCGGCAGATCAGCGCCTTCGGCGTGCTGGGCAAAGCGTGCCTCGGTAAAACTCGGACGTCAAGCGGTACCGGCCTCGGGCGCGCCGCGCAGCCTCGTGAATATCTCCGGATCGGGTCGGTCTAGAGGCCCGGTGACGCAGCACGGCAGGCGGCTACGGCGGGGCCGGCCCGCCCCGCGGACCGCCCGATAGCGCTGCGAAGCCGGTTTACGATGCCGGTTACGATGCCGGTTGACGAAGCCGATCACGGAGCGGATCACGGAGCCGACGAGTTAACTACTTGACGCTCACCGTGGCGCCGGCGGCCTCGAGGGCGCCCTTGGCCTTGTCGGCGGCCTCCTTGTTCACCTTCTCCAGGACCGGCTTCGGCGCGCCGTCGACGAGGTCCTTGGCCTCCTTGAGGCCGAGGCTGGTGAGCGTACGCACCTCCTTGATGACCTGGATCTTCTTCTCGCCGGCGGCCTCGAGGACGACGTCGAACTCGTCCTGCTCCTCGGGTGCCTCGACGACCGGGCCGGCTGGACCGGCCGGCCCCGCGACGGCGACGGGTGCGGCCGCGGTGACGTCGAAGGTCTCTTCGAACTGCTTCACGAAGTCGCTGAGTTCCAGGAGGGTCATCTCCTTGAACGACTCGAGCAGCTCGTCTGTGCTGAGCTTCGCCATGATCGGCGTCCTTTCTATTCGTCTCGTTCGCCGGGTGAGCCGGCTGGTTGGTGAGTTACTCCGCCGGCTCGGCGGAAGTCTCGGGCGGGTCGGGCGTGTCCCCGGCGGTGTCCACGTTCTCGGCCGCGGGGTTGTCCGCGACGGACTCGGCGACCGCGTCCGGAGGACCCGGCTCCGAAGCCGCTTCGGGTGCTGCGGCAGCTTCGGGCGGCAGCTTGTCTTCGAGCGCCTTGGCCAGGCGCGCCATCTGCGACAGCGGGGCCTGGAACAGGCTGGCGGCGCGGGTCGGCAGTGCCTTCAGTGCGCCGGCGAATTTCGCCAGCAGTACCTCGCGGGAATCCAGGTCGGCAATGCTGGCGATCTCGGAGGCCGAGAGCGCCTTGCCGTCCATGATTCCGCCCTTGATGATCAGCAGCGGATTGGCCCTGGCAAAGTCGCGCAGCCCCCTGGCTGCCTCGACCGGGTCGCCCTTGACGAACGCGATCGCGGTCGGGCCGACGAGTTGGCTGTCCTCGATAGGCACGCCGGACTGCGCCGCCGCGCGCTTGGTGAGGGTGTTCTTCACGACGGCGTAGATCGTGTCGCGTCCGAGCGCCCTGCGCAGCTGGGTGAGCTGCAGGACCGACAGGCCGCGGTACTCGGTGATCACCGCTGCGGACGAGCCGGCGAAGTGTTCACTGATCTCGGCAACCGCGCTGATCTTCTCGGCGTTGGGCATGTGCTACCTCCTCTCGGCTGGTGGCTGGTCGGGCCCGCTCGCGAGACGAGAATCGCCCCGGCGCAGGGCGCACGGGGCGTGGGCTGGGCGCCGATAGCGACACGGCCACGAACCGTCCAACCTGCGCGGGCCGCTCCGGCGCTCCGGAGCGTTCGACTCGCGTGTGCGCACGCGACGACCAGCGGTCTTGGGTGGATCGAGGTCGAGACTACGCGGCGCCCCGACCCCGGCCAAATGAGGGCGGAGGTTGGCCCGGTTGCCGGCAGCTGATTAGGCGTCCGCCGGCTCCTCGATCAGGTTGCGGGTACGATTCGGGTCGACCGGGATGCCGGGACCCATCGTCGTCGCGAAGCTCACCTTGCGCAGGTAGCGGCCCTTTGCCGCGGCCGGCTTGGCCCGCAGCACCTCGTCCAGCGCCGCGCCGTAGTTCTCGACCAGCTGCTGTGAACTGAACGAGGCCTTGCCGATGATGAGGTGCAGGTTGGACTGCTTGTCCACCCGGAAACTGATCTTGCCGCCCTTGATGTCGGTGACGGCCTTGGCGACGTCCGGCGTGACCGTGCCCGTCTTCGGGTTGGGCATCAGGCCACGCGGGCCGAGAATGCGGGCGATCCGGCCGACCTTGGCCATCTGGTCCGGGGTGGCGATCGCTGCGTCGAAGTCCAGGTATCCGTCGGTGATCTCCTGGATCAGGTCGTCGCTGCCAACCTTGTCGGCCCCCGCGGCGATGGCCTGCTCGGCCTTCTCACCGGTCGCGAAGACGATCACTCGGGCGGTCTTGCCGGTGCCGTGCGGCAGGCTGACCGTACCGCGCACCATCTGGTCGGCCTTGCGCGGATCGACCCCGAGCCGCATCGCTACCTCGACGGTCGCGTCGAACTTGCTGGGCGAGGCCCGCTTGGCGATGGCCGCGGCCTCGAAGGGGGTGTAGATCCGGTCCGGCTCGAGCAGTTGTGCCGCGTTGCGGTAAGCCTTGCTGCGCTTCATGTTCTTGGGTCCTTCCGGTTTAGTGGTCCGACGGACGGGTACGTCCCGTCCTCCCACGCTTTCGGGTCGTGCTCAGCCGTCGACAGTGATGCCCATCGACCGTGCGGTGCCGGCGATGATCTTCGCCGCCTGGTCGACGTCGTTGGCGTTGAGATCTTCCATCTTGGCCTGCGCGATCTCGCGGACCTGCGCCATGCTCACCCGGGCGACCTTCTTGGTGTGCGGCTCGCCGCTGCCCTTCTCGACCCCTGCAGCCTTGAGCAGCAGCCGGGCGGCCGGCGGGGTCTTGGTGACGAAGGTGAACGAGCGATCTTCGTACACCGAGATCTCGACCGGGACGATCTGGCCGCGCTGAGATTCGGTCGCCGCGTTGTAGGACTTGCAGAACTCCATGATGTTGACGCCGTGCTGGCCGAGGGCCGGCCCCACCGGCGGCGCCGGGTTCGCGGCGCCCGCCTGGATCTGCAGCTTGATGACGGCGGCAAGTTTTTTCGACTTGGGAGGCATGGTGTTCTCTTTCAGATCTTGGAGACCTGGCTGAATGCCAGCTCGACAGGGGTCTCGCGCCCGAAGATCGACACGAGGACGTGCAGCTTCTGGTGTACCGGGTCGATCTCGCTGATCGTGGCCGGCAGGGTGGCGAACGGGCCGTCCATGACCGTGACCGACTCGCCGATCTGGTAGTCGACGACGGCGACCTGCGCCTTGTCGGCAGTAGCGGCACCACCCTTGCCGCCGCCCGCGAGGACCGCGGCCTTCTGGGTGGCTGGGGCCAGGATCCGCACGACCTCGTCCAGCGTCAGCGGGGACGGACGCGAGGTAGCTCCGACGAAGCCGGTGACACCCGGTGTGTTGCGTACGGCGCCCCACGAGTCGTCGGTCAGTTCCATCCGCACCAAGATGTAGCCGGGAAAGACTTTTCGCTGTACCTGCTGGCGCTTGCCGTTCTTGAACTCGACGACGTCTTCGGTGGGCACCTCGACCTGGAAGATGTAGTCCTCCATGTCGAGGGACAGGATCCGGCTCTCCAGGTTGGTCTTCACCTTGTTCTCGTAGCCGGCGTAGGAATGCACCACGTACCACTCGCCGAACTGCGCACGCAGCTCACGGCGCAGCACCTCGACCGGGTCCTCGTCGGGCGCCTCGTCCACGGCTGGGGGTGCTTCGAGGTCGCCCACCGGTGCCGGCGCGTCCGCTACCGGCTCGATTGGCAACGCGGCCGGGTCCTGGTCGAGCGTCGGCTCGGCGACGTCCGCGACCGGGTCACTGGCGTCCGCGCCCAGCAGGCGCGCGGCCGAGGCCAGGTCGGTCGGGCCGGCATCGACGGACTCGCCCGACTCGCTGCGGAGTGCCTCAGTGGAGTCCACTGCCGTCGGGCTCTGGACCTGCTCGCGATCTTCGTCGCCCGCTCGGGCGTCGTCGAACTCAGACACAATCTCTCTTCTCTTGCTCGTCCATCGTGGCGCGCTCGCGCGCGATACTGCCGGTGGGCGCGCGCCGGCTCAGCCGAATAACAGCAGCACGAGCCGGGCGAAGCCCACGTCGAGGCCGGCGACGATCGACACCATGATCACCACGAACACGATGACCACGATCGAGTACGTCACCAGCTCGTTGCGAGCCGGCCACAACACCTTGCGCAGCTCGGAGATGCTCTCGCGGACGAAGCGCGTCGGCTTGCCGCCACGTCCCCCGCTCGAACGGGGTGCGGTGGACTCCGTGCGAGTCGCGGTCAACGAGTTCTCCTCTCCAACGTTTACTACCTATCGGGTCTCGCTATCGGGTCTCGCTGTCTTCCGGTATCGCAGGGGCGGCAGGACTCGAACCTGCAACCGCCGGTTTTGGAGACCGGTGCTCTACCAATTGAGCCACGCCCCTATGCGGACCGGACCACCCCGCGCTTGCCCGCCTGGAGCACGCTTGCGCAGGGCCACGACGGACCCGGCTCCCAAGTGTACGGGGCGGCGCGCGGCGACTCCAAACCCCGAACTGCGCCACAACCGGATCGACCAGGTCTGGGACCATGGGCAGATGGGAGCTCGCGTGTCCGACCGAATTGCCGCCATCGCCGAATCAGCCACCCTGGCCGTCGATGCCAAGGCCAAGGCACTCAAGGCCGCCGGACGTCCGGTCATCGGTTTCGGCGCCGGGGAGCCGGACTTCGCGACGCCGGGCTACATCGTCGAGGCGGCGGTCTCCGCCTGCCGCGATCCCAGGAACCACCGTTACTCGCCGGTGGCCGGACTGCCGGAGCTGCGCTCGGCGATCGCCACCAAGACCAGGCGCGACAGCGGCTACCGGATCGACGCCGCCCAGGTGCTGGTGACCAACGGAGGCAAGCACGCCGTGTACAACGCCTTTGCCGCGCTTCTCGATCCAGGCGACGAGGTGCTGTTGATCGCGCCGTATTGGACCACCTACCCCGAGTGCATCCGGCTGGCCGGCGGCGTCCCGGTGGAGGTGGTCACGGACGAGACGAGCGGCTATCTGGCCGATGTCGACCAGCTCGAGGCCGCCCGAACCGAGCGCACCAAGGTGCTGCTGTTCGTGTCGCCGTCCAACCCGACCGGCGCCGTCTACCCGCGCGCGCAGGTCGAGGCGATCGGAGCCTGGGCGAAGGAGCACGATCTGTGGGTCGTGACCGACGAGATCTACGAGCACCTGGTTTACGGGGAGGCGGAGCAGGTCTCCATCGCGCACTCGGCCGGCGAGAAGGTCGTCGTGCTCAACGGGGTGGCTAAGACCTACGCGATGACCGGCTGGCGGGTCGGCTGGCTGATCGGGCCGACCGACGTCGTCAGCGCGGCGGCCAACCTGCAGTCGCACGCCACGTCCAACGTCAACAATGTCGCGCAGATGGCCGCGCTGACGGCGGTGTCGGGTGATCTGTCCGCGGTCGCCGAGATGCGCCGGGTCTACGACCGCCGTCGCCGGACCATCGTGGGCCTGCTCGCCGACATCCCCGGTGTCGTCTGTCCCGAGCCGATGGGCGCCTTCTACGCCTACCCGTCGGTGAAGGGGCTGCTCGGCAAGCCGCTTCGTGGCCGCATCGCAGCGGACTCGGCCGAGCTGGCCCGGATCATCCTGGACGAGGTCGAGGTCGCGGTCGTGCCCGGTGAGGCGTTCGGCACCCCCGGGTACCTGCGGCTGTCCTACGCGCTGGGCGACGACGAGCTGGCCGAGGGGGTCGGCCGGATCGCGAAGCTCGTCACCGATAGCTGAGACACGTCCTGGGCGACGGCTAGGCGGGTTGACTGACGCCTCGCGCAGTTGAGTGACGGATTCATGCAATCCGTCAGTCAACCGGTGAGCGGACTCGGGCGGACGAGCGCGCGTGCCCTGGCCAGCACGGTCTGGCCGTCCACCGTGGCCGTCAGGTCGAGCTCGACAAGCCCGTCCTCGCGCACCTCGCGCACCGCGCCGGCGACGCGCAGCACCGCTCCGTCCGGATCGGGTACGACGACCGGACGGGTGAACCGCACGCCGTACTCGACCACGGCGCCCGGATCGCCAGCCCAGTCGGTGACCACCCGGATCGCCGCGGCCATCGTGAACATCCCGTGGGCGATCACATTCGGCAGCCCGACCGAGTTCGCGAACCGCTCGTTCCAGTGAATCGGGTTGAAGTCGCCGGAGGCCCCCGCGTAGCGCACCAGGTCGACGCGGCGGATCGGGAATTCCTGCGGAGGGATCTCGTCGCCGATGTCGATCATGCTGCGGTCCCCCTCGCGACGAGCGTCGAGAAGGCGGTGCAGACCAGCTCACCCTCGACTGTCGACACCTCGGCCTTGCTGGTCACCATGTCGTTGCCGGCAGCAGCGCGGATGTTCTCGACGCTCACCACCACCTGCAGCAGGTCACCCGCGCGCAGCGAACGCGCGTGCACGAAGCGCTGCTCGCCGTGGACGACCCGCGAGTAGTCGATGCCGAGATCCGGGTCCTCGATGATCTGGCGGCTGGCCCGCATCGTCACCACGATCGCGAACGTCGGCGGCGCGATGACGTCCTGGTGACCGAGTTCCTGAGCGGCTGCGCGACTGCGATACACCGGGTTCGCGTCGCCGATCGCCTCGGCGAATTCGCGAATCTTCTCGCGGCTGACCTCGTACGGCTCGGTGGGCGGGTAGACCCGGCCCACGAAGGACGGATCGACCGGCACTAGCGCGTCTCGCGGTGCTCGGTGTGCTTGGCGCAGTTCGGGCAGAACTTCTTCATCGTCAACCGGTCGGGATCGTTTCGGCGGTTCTTCTTGGTGATGTAGTTGCGGTGCTTACACACCTGGCAGGCCAAGGTGATCTTGGGACGGACGTCGGTGGCAGCCACGGTCGTGCCTTCCTTAGTGCGTTGCTTCGATTGACCGGTGCTGGGCCGCACCGGCGAGTAGCGAGGGCCGGACTTGAACCGGCGACACAGCGATTATGAGCCGCTTGCTCTACCAGACTGAGCTACCCCGCCGCGGGCTGCCCGAAGGCTGCGCCAGGTTCGACATCGCCAAGGACTGCCGGAGCCCCCTTACGGAATCGAACCGTAGACCTTCTCCTTACCATGGAGACGCTCTGCCGTCTGAGCTAAGGGGGCGCAATCACTCGCATGGCGCGACCTGCGCCGAGCGATGACTTTACACGAGACGACAGACTTGAGTTCGGCCGACTTCGGTCCAGCTGCGTTCGGTCGGCCACGGCTCGAATGCGCCACATCTGTATTCACTTCCGTGTCCGATTCGGCAAGACTCGAATCTCGACGGATCCACGACAGTTCCACGACAGTTCCATCTCGTACCATCGCAGCAGCTCGCAAAGGGGATCGCGGATGACCCGCATGCAGGCCGGCACCGGCATCCAGGGCCGCGCGAGCATTTCTGAACGAACCCTGCGTACCGACCGCTGGTGGCAGGCGCCGGCGACCACCTTCGTCCTGCTCAGCCTGTGGCTCGCTTATGGCCTGGTCCGGACGATGAGCCAGCGCGCCTATTTCGTCGGGAAGTACCACTATCTGACGCCGTTCTACTCGCCGTGCGTGACGGCGTCCTGCACCCCCAAGTCGCGCGACTTCGGCACCTGGTTCGGACACTTCCCGCCGCTGATCCCGTTCGCCACACTGGGTCTGATCTTCCTGCTCGGCTTCCGGGTGACCTGCTACTACTACCGCCGGGCGTACTACCGGGCGTTCTGGCAGTCGCCCCCGGCCTGCGCGGTCGCCGAGCCGCACAAGAGCTACAGCGGCGAGACGCGCTTCCCGCTGGTCGTGCAGAACCTGCACCGGTACTTCTTCTATCTGGCGGTGTTGATCTCGCTGGTCAATACCTACGACTTGATCAGGGCGTTCCGGGGCGGCGACGGCGGGTTCGGTATCGGCCTCGGCACACTTGTGATGCTGATCAACGTGGCGCTGCTCTGGGCGTACACGCTGTCCTGCCACTCCTGCCGCCACATCGTCGGCGGCCGGTTGCGCAGCTTCTCGCGCCATCCGCTGCGCTACCGGGCCTGGACGCTCGTCTCGAAGATGAACGCCAAGCACATGCAGCTGGCCTGGAC
>JALZAI010000316.1 GCA_030948475.1 Actinomycetota bacterium | reverse complement strand
CCAGCGCCGAGATCGTGCAGTGTCGGGATCTGTTGATCTCGCTGATCGGCTCGGGCGGCGCTCATTTCCGGCAGTCCCAGGCGCAGCACGCGACGCAATTGGTACGCAAGCTCGCTGGGGATGCCGGTTACCGTGCGTGCCTGTCCTATGACGTGGACTCCCTCGACTACACCGATCCCGGCGCTGCCGCCGTGCGCGCAAACGTCACGATGGCGCGTCCCGGATCGATCGTGAGCATGCACTTCGGCCACTCCGGCACGGTCGACGCCATGCCCGGCATCCTCGCCGATCTCGCCGCTCGAGGTCTACGTCCAGTCACGGCAACGACGTTGCTGCGCCCATGAAACGCCTGCCGGCGTTCGCGGTCGCCGTCTCGACGCTGCTCGCCGCCTGCACCACCGGCACCGGAGCCCGATCGAGCAGCTCACCCGCACCGGGCAGCGCCACCACGACCGCGTCGAACTCCCCTGCGTCCTCCCAGCCCGCGGCCGCGCGCCGTGCGACGAACGGACTGCCTGGCATGCCGGCCGTAGTTGATCCGCGCAACGTGTACGCGGCCGATCGCCCGGGCAACGTCAGCCCGGCCATCGCCAGCGACCGGGCCTACGTCTACGTGCCGGACACCAACAACAACGACGTCAAGGTCATCGATCAACACACGATGAAGGTGGTCGCAACCTTCCCCGGGGGCAACGAGCCGCAGCACGTCGTGCCCTCGTACGACCTTCGGACGCTCTACGTCACCGCCGACAAGCCCGGCAGCGGCAGCCTCATCCCGATCGATCCACATACTGGGAAACCCGGTCGCAAGATCTCTGTCGACGACGCCTACAACATGTACTACACGCCGAACGGGCGCTACGCGATCGTGGTGCAGGAGTCCTATACGAGGCTCGCCTTCTTCAACCCGCACAGTTGGGTGCGGCACGACATCCTGAAGACCCCGGCATGTCGGGGTATCGACCACATGGACTTCACCGCTGACGGTACGAAGCTGCTGGTCAGCTGCGAGTTCGCCAATGCGATGGCGGTCGTCGACGTCGCCACCCACAAGCTGCTGAAGATGGTGCGACTGCATCATGTGGCACACGGGATGCCGCAGGACGTCAAGCTCTCCCCGGACGGCAGGGTCTTCTATGTCGCCGACATGACCGCCAACGGCATATATGTCATCGACGCCAAGACCTTCCGCGTCCGCAGATTCCAGCCGACCGGCGTAGGTGCCCACGGCCTGTACATCTCCCGCGACGCCAAACGCATGTTCGTCACCAACCGGGACGAGGGCACCATCACGGTGATCGACCTCGCAACCGGCAGACCCGAAGCCAAGTGGGTCCTTCCCGGCGGCGGTAGCCCGGACATGGGAAACATCTCCGCCGACGGCAAGGTGCTCTGGCTCTCCGGCCGATACGACAACGTCGTGTACGCCATAAACGCGAAAACCGGTCACCTCATCGCGAAAATACCGGTTGGCTCGGGACCGCACGGACTCTGCGTCTGGCCGATACCCGGACGCTACTCATTGGGCCACACCGGCATCCTTCGCTGAGTCCCGCTCGCGCCAGCCCTTGTCCGGCACCTCCCGCCGCACCATCCTGCTAACATCTCAGAGGATGGTGGACGTGTGGCTGACGGTGCACAGGGAGCGACGTGGCCGAGATCGACAAGACTGAGAAGATCACGATCAATCTCGGCCTGGTCGATCTCGGCCAGATCGACCTGCTGGTGACCGAGGGTTTCTATGCCAACCGCACCGACTTCATCCGCACGGCAATCCGCCGCCAGCTCGAATTCAGGTCAGGTGCCGTGGACGACACGATCGCTCGCCGCACACTCACCCTCGGTGCGCAGCACTACAGCCGCCGCGATCTCGAGAAGCTTCGCGCCGCTGGCCGCACGGTCGAGCTGCGCGTCCTGGGGCTGGCTACCATCTCCGATGATGTGTCGCCCGAGCTCGCGCTTGCGACGATCGTCTCGGTAGAGGTCCTTGGGGCGTTCCGAGCGTCGCGGGCAGTCAAATCCGCCCTGGCGTCGAGAATCGTGTAGCCAGCCGTGCCGCAATGGCGCCCACCCGGGTGCCGGCGAAGAGTGACCCAAACCGAAGGGAACGATCATGAACGTGGGCCGGGACGCCAGCATGGCCGAAGCGCTTCGCCTCACCCGCGAGGGGCGCCTGAGCGAGGCCACCGCCGTGATCCAGCGCAGTCTCGGCGGAGCGCACAGCGGCACGTCGGCTCGACATGTGCCGACCGGAAACTCGCGCCGCGATCCTGACTTCGGTCGCCGCTCGGATGCCGAGCGCTCACTCGAACAACAGCCCGCGCGATCGCGCTCCGGGCAGCCGGACCGGGAGTTGCGCCGGACCGCTGTGTCCGGCGGCGGCGCGGCGGCGAGCGCGGCCGGAAGCGCAGTCTCGCACCGCACCCACGCCGAGCCTGCCGGGTCGCGCAGGTACGACCTTTTTGTGCCGAGCGGTTACCGCGGCGAGCCGGTGCCGCTTGTCATCATGCTCCACGGCGGCACCCAGAACGCGGCCGACTTCGCGTCCGGCACACGCATGAACCAGCTGGCCGAGCAGCACACCTTCCTGGTCGCGTATCCGGAGCAATCGAGCGCGGCGAACAACGGCCGATACTGGAACTGGTTCCGGTCCGAGGATCAGCGGCGCGGCACCGGCGAGCCGGCGATTCTTGCGGGCATCACCGTCCAGGTCATGCGCGAGCACGCCATCGACCCGGTCCGGGTGTATGTCGCCGGACTCTCCGCGGGCGGCGCCATGGCCGCGGTCATGGCCGCGGTCTACCCGGATCTGTACGCCGCAGTCGGTGTGCACAGCGGTATCGCTTACGGGGCTGCGCACGACGTCGGCTCTGCGTTCGCGGCAATGCGCGGTGGGGGCACGCCCAAGCCTGCCGGTGACATCCCGCTCATCGTGTTCCACGGCGACCGCGACACCACCGTCGCGCCGGCCAATGCCGAGCAGCTCATCGCGGCACGCGTCACGCTGCCGCGAACCGGCACCGGCACCGGCGAAAGCGCACCCCTACGTCCACCGACCACGACGCACGGCGAGCAAGCCGGCCACCCGTACAGCCGGGCGGTGTATCGCGACCTCGAGGGCACGGTGCTGGCCGAGCAATGGACCGTCCACGGGGGCACGCACGCCTGGTCCGGCGGCAACCCCGCGGGGTCCTACGCCGACAGGAAGGGACCCGATGCCTCGGCCGAGATGGTGCGATTCTTTCTCGAACACTCGGGCCCGGGCCGCTGAAACGCTCGAGGCGACGCCACGCCGAGGACCGCGCCGTGCCGGCAGCCAGCTAGCTCGTCGCGGGGCACTGGCCGAGCTCAGCACGAAGTGTGCGATGAGCCCTGGTAGGCGTCGGTCCGGTCGATCAGCCAACTCCCGTCCGAGCCCAGAATCATCGTGTAGCTCAGCGTCCACACGTCGCAGGTATCGCCGCTGTGATCCGGTCCCTTGTCGGCACGCTGCAGCCTGGTTGTCGATCTGGTCCGGCGTCGGAAGGTCGGTTGCGGTCTGGGACGGGCCGAGCGGGTTGGCGCAGGCTGTCGGGGCCAGCGCCTGCGGACTGCCCGTCCAGCTGCTCATCCTGGACGCGGCGATGCCGGCAGGGAGTGCGTACCCGATCCCGTTGGTCTGGGTGGATCCTGCGTCGACCAGCCCCACGACGGCGCCGTCCGCGGCGATCAGCGGTCCGCCGCTGTTGCCGGGGGTTGATCGCGGTGTCGGTCTCGATGAGGCCGCTGCGGATGGCGCCGTCGATCGGTATGCGCCGGTCCAGGCCGCTGATGTGACCCTGCGTCAGCGTGATCGGGTCGCCGTACGGGAATCCGATCGCCGCCGCCGCATCGCCGACGGCCGGCAACTTCGCACCGAGCCGGAACGCCTGGCCGGTCAGTGGACTGGCTGGGCGGACGAGCGCCAGATCATGCGTACGGTCAATGCCGATCACCGCGCCGGTTGTACGTTGGCCACCGCGATGAGGCTCACGACCACGGACTGATTGACGACATGTGCGACCGTCGCCACCATCGCCGGAGGCGAGCAGGAAACCAGTTCCCAGACCGGCGTCGGAGCAGCCCACGGCTCGATGCGCACCATGCCCGACTTCTGCTGCGCATACAGCTGGCTGAAGGTTGGTGGCGCCGGGCCGTACCCTGCGCATTCCACACCGCGGGCTCTACTCACCCCAGGTGAGCAGTGCAACCGCGTTTCGAGCCGTCGGCTTCAAGACTGAGCCGGTCGGCTCCCAAGGTCAAGGCAGGCCCGAGCGCCGAGAGCAGATCAGCGAGCCGACCATCCCGTCCAGGCGTCCACCTCGACGACGATGACCAGGCCCCGCGGGGGTTGATCGCGGTACTGCGCATAGCGGCTGGTCAACGTGTCGAACTCGGCGACGTCCTCCCGAGGTAGCACGCGCGCCCACCCGTCCGCGCGGGCCCACCACAGCTGCGCCCAGTCGTCGTCGTAGCCGTCCACCAGGACGCAGACGAACGGGTTGACGGCGATGTTGTCCAGCCGGCGCAGCGCCGTCGTCGACTTCGGCTTCTGGTCGACCGCGCTCAGCAGCCGGTTTCCCGCGACCGCGAACACGATCGGGACGAGATGCGGCGATCCGTCGCCGGACACCGTCGCCAGCCGGGCGACGCGCGCTTCGGCGAAGCGGGCCCGTGCCCAGTCGGCGTCCCGACGCATGCCGTGACCTTAGCGCTGGACGGCGGCGCAATAGGCTGGCAGGCATGCGCTACGGACTGTTCGTCCCACAGGGCTGGCGATTCGACCTCGCCGGCATCGAGCCCGCCCGGCACTGGGCCACGATGTGCGAGCTCGCGCAAGCCGCCGACCGCGGGCCCTGGGAGAGCCTGTGGGTCTACGACCACTTCCACACCACGCCCGTCCCGTCCGAGGAGGCCACCCACGAGGCCTGGACGTTGATGGCGGCGTTCGGCGCGGTGACCGAGCGCATCCGCCTCGGGCAGATGTGCACATGCATGGGCTACCGCAATCCGGCCTACCTGGCCAAGGTCGCGGCTACCGTCGACGTCGTCTCGGGCGGGCGGGTCGAGATGGGCATCGGCGGCGGCTGGTACGAGCACGAGTGGCGCGCGTACGGCTACGGCTTCCCCGGCGCGGGCGAGCGGCTCGGCATGCTCGACGAGGGCGTGCAGATCATGCGCCAGCTCTGGACGACCGGAACCGCGACGCTGGCGGGCAGGCACTACCAGGTCGACGGCGCGATCGTGCGTCCGCTGCCGCTGCAGGACGCCGGGATTCCGCTCTGGATCGCGGGCGGCGGTGAGAAGAAGACCCTGCGCATCGCGGCCCGATACGCGCAGTACACCAACTTCGACGCAACCCCCGAGACATTCACGCACAAGTCCGAAGTCCTCGCCCAACACTGCAAGGATGTCGGCACCGACTTCGACGCCATCGTCCGCTCCGGCAACTTCAACGTCGTCATCGGCGAGACAGAGAAGGACGTCGGGGACAAGCTTGCCTGGATCCGCTCGCACTACCAGCCGTACCTGAGCGCCGAGGCGCTCGATCGCTATGACCAGCTGTTTGCGACCGGCCCGCTCGTCGGGACGCCCGAGCAGATCACTGAGCGGCTCACCGCGTCCGCCGGCATCGGTCTGTCCTATGCGATCTGCAACTTCGTAGACGCTGCCTACGACCGCAGCAGCATCGATCTCTTCGAGACCCACGTGATGGCAGCTGTCACGTGAACGGCTATCGCGGCGAGTTGGCGGCCAGTTCGCCCGGGAAGCCTGCGCCGCTACGCGGACTGACGAACCCTCGCATGCCGGGCGTCGTGGCGAGCGAACTTCCAAGTTTCGGCACTGCCGAGTGCGAGCACGGCCCCGACGGTCAAGACGCGCACCAGCCTGGATCCTTCACGCGGCTGATCAAGTTCCCGTGATTCGCCGCTGTTGATCTTGCCGGTGTGGCTGTTCGGCTCCGGGCAGGTTGACGGCCCGGCTGTCACGCCGGGTGTTCGTGTCCGATGGTCC
>JALZAI010000302.1 GCA_030948475.1 Actinomycetota bacterium | reverse complement strand
CCGGCGCCGGCGATCCAGGCCAGGTGAACGATCATCGATCGTCGGGCGTCGCTGATCAGCTGCTCCGGATCGCTGTACGCCTGCACGTACGCGGGCAGGATATCCGTGTTCAACCGCCCTTGATCGTCTACCAGTTGACTGACGTCAACAGTGATCTCGGCACGAACCCCGACTGCTTCGCCGAGCAGTCGACGCGTTGTGGGGCGGCGGGCGGCGATGAGCCCGTTGACCCCGAGCTGGTCGTAGGTACGTCCGAGCTGTAGCCACAAGCGGGTGTCGCTGCCGGCGATATCGATGTGTGCCGGTGTGCGAATCGCGAGCACCAGGCCGAGAACCGCACCAATCAGGGCGATGGCGAGCAAACACGCCGCTGTCCGAATCGAGCGGGTCACGGACGTCCAACCCCTCACGCAGCCGATTTGACGCCTCGGGATCTTCCTCGGTGTCGGCCGTTTGAAACGACCCTATGCGACGCCAACTTCTCCTCACGCCGAAGTGCCCGTGGCGCACCCGAGGCAGCAACTCCGCGTTTTCGGTGTAGGTCGTCCCGCGGGTCTAGAAGTTGAGTCGGCGGTCCCACCTCGATGCCTGCTGCGGGGTAGTGGTCGCTGTCGCGTTGCTGACCGTGACGATCAGAGGTCGCGACACTGCGCACCGTCCGTTCGTCCCGGACAACCCGCGGGTCGCTGAATGGATCGGCGTGCGGGTTGCGACGACACCTCAACTCGCCGCGACTTTCGTCGACGGAAACACCTCATTGCGCTATCCGCCGCGCAGCTGTTCGACGAACTTGACAACGTCGCCGACGCATCGGCGACTTGTGACTGCGGCGACGCGGGCAACAACGTCCAGCTTGATCGGGCTACTGGCTCATCCGCACCCGATGACTGCCTTCCAGCCCAGTAGCGCCCACGGTCTACAAGCCCCGGACTGCAGGTGCTTTTGGTCGATGTGGATGGTGGCAATTTGGGCCTCGGTCCGCTGCCAGGAGCCGCGACCTGAATCCAGGAGACCACTTTTGCCGTCGGAGTGAGGTCTGGACGGCGTTGAAGACCAGCGAGGCGGTCTTGGCCGGTGCGCCCTAGTGGCCGATCAGGAGCGGACGAGCCGGGCGATCGCGTCGGAGGCCTCCCGAACTTTGGCGTCAGCTTCGCGGCCGCCGGCCTTGGCGGCGTCCACCATGCAGCTGGACATGTGCTCTTCGAGCAGTCCGATCGCCACGGCCTGCAAAGCCTTGGTCGCGGCGCTGATCTGGGTCAGGATGTCGATGCAGTACTTGTCCTGCTCGACCATTTTCTGCAATCCCCGAAGCTGTCCCTCCACCCGACGCAGCCGGTTGAGGTAGTCGTCCCTGTTCGCGGAGTAGCCGTTCACAGCCTCTCCTTTCGTGACGGGATGGCATCGGAAATCATCGCAACATTGAACGCCTTACCGTACCCCCGTGCGGTAGCACGCGATACTGGTGACCGGCTCCTTCGCTCCGACGAAGTGTGGTCCGACGACACGTGCTTGGACGACTTGCTTCGGTACCGCTCGACGCGCGACTTCGCCGGCTCTCATCGCGGCTTAGGGCTGATTTGACGTCTCGATGGGGCGGGGATGAGGGCCTTCAGCTCATGGTGGACAAGTGTCCCGCCCGGGGCGCAGCGATTCCAACTGGCCGCCGAGGGCGGCCGACCGAAGGGAACCACGCCCATGATCGACAACTCAACCGGCCCGGGCATTCCGGGCAGGCGCAACCGAACGGCGCTGAAGATCGCCCTGGTCGGAGCTGGCATCGCGGCGGGTGCCATCGGCGCGACCGCGAT
Source organism: Actinomycetota bacterium (assembly GCA_030948475.1). Lineage (GTDB taxonomy): Bacteria > Actinomycetota > Actinomycetes > Mycobacteriales > Jatrophihabitantaceae > JALZAI01. Next base: position 4,906 of record JALZAI010000302.1, on the reverse strand, counting down.
CGGAGCCGGTGCGCAGTCAACGACAGCCGGCTCCGCGACATCGGCTCCGGTCACCGCAGCGACGAAGGCGCCGGATCGCCCAGTTCGCGATCACGGCGGATCGGCACCGATTCGCAGCGACGAGAAGTCGCTGAGTGCCAGCAAGGCGGCCACGCTGAAGGCAGCGGCACTCAAGGCGGTGCCGGGCGGTGCGGTGGACCGGGTGGAGAGCGACGCCGGGGACGGCGTGTACGAGGCGCACATGACCAAGGCCAACGGCAGCCGGGTGACTGTGAAGTTCGACAAGAACCTCAAGGTGATCAAGGTCGAGGCCGGCATGGGCAGCGGCGACCCCGCGCGGGGCTGGAGGCACTAGCCGGCACTGTCCCGGCTGCCGACCGCCCGCGGATGCAGGGACGGCGCCGTCCCCAGAATCGCGGACTGGGCGGCAATTCGGCAGGCGGCCCTTGCCGCGAAAGCCGTTGCGGCAGGTGCGCGCTAGCGTGCGGTGATGGTTCAGGTGCTGCTCGTCGAGGACGACGCCGCGATCCGTTCGGCGTTGACCCGTGCGCTGCGCGAGTTCGGGCACGGTGTGCTTGCGGTCGGATCCGGCATGCCCGCGTTGACGGCTGCGGTTGAGCAGAAGCCCGACGTGGTCCTGCTGGACCTGGGCCTACCGGACGTGGACGGTGCGGACGTGCTGTCGATGCTGCGGGCGGTCAGCGCGGTGCCGGTCATCATCGCGACCGCGCGTGACGACGAGGCCGAGGTGGTCAGGCTGCTCGACCTGGGCGCGGACGACTATGTGATCAAGCCGTTCACCGCGGCGCAACTCGTCGCCCGCATCCGGGCGGTGCTACGCCGGATGGGCCGCACCGACGAGGACCCAGTGATCACAGTGGGCGGGTTGTCGATCGACACCCGAAGCTATGAGGTCACTGTCGACGGCCGATCGGTGGAGTTGGCCCGCAAGGAATTCGAGTTGCTGCTTGCGCTGGCCCGCCGCGCCGGCGAGGTCGTGCCGAAGCGGGACCTGCTCGCCGAGGTGTGGCAGCTGGCCTGGGGCGGCTCGGACCGCACGGTGGACGTGCACCTTTCCTGGCTTCGCCGCAAGCTGGGGGAGTCGGCGCGTGAGCCGCGCTACCTGCATAGCGTGCGAGGCGTCGGGGTGCGCCTCGTCGCACCAGACACGCCGGAGCCGCAGTGAGACGCCGCATACTGCTGCTGGTCATCGGCATGACCACGCTGGTGGTGTTGGCCTTCGCTATCCCGGTGGGCGTGTTGCTGCGCTCGGCGATCGCGCAGCGCGCTGAGCACGCGACCACCGACCAGGCGAACAGCGTTGCGCTCTACCTCGGCAGCGGCCACCCGTCGGCTGCCCAGATCGTCTCCTATCTGAAGTCGGTGTCAATCAACACCGGCCGACCGTCATGGGTGATGCTGCCGGACTGCAGAATTGCCGGCACCCCACCGGCGAGCTTGCAGAACACCCCGGACGCCTCACCGGGGCGCTGTTTCGGCGGCCGACCGATCGGTGATGGCGGCCCGGGTGGCTTCCAGCAGGCCGACCTGCACACGGTCGCCGGCGGCCAGGTCGCCGAGGTTGCCACCCGCGCTGGTGATGCGCTCTACCTGGTGCGGGTATTCCTCTCCAGCTCAGCCCGCTACTCCGGCGAAGCGAAGTGGTGGACACTGCTCATCTTCGGCAGCCTCGGCCTGCTGTTGATCGGGATAGTCGCGGGCGAGCTGCTGACCCGCCGAATTGTGCGGCCGCTCGACCGAACCGCACGGACCGCCAACGAGCTAAGTGCCGGCGATTCGACGGCGCGGGCACCGACCGACGGGCCGCGCGAGATCGCCGAGGTCGGCACCGCCCTCAACCGACTCGCGGACCGCATCGACCAACTTATCGCCGAGGAACGCGAGACGGTCGCCGACTTCTCGCACCGGCTACGGACGCCACTTACCACCCTGCGCCTGGACGCCGAGGCGCTGCGCGACCCGATCGAAGCGGAACGGGTCGGGAACCATGTCACCGTCCTGGAGCGGATGCTGACAGCGGTCATTCGCGCCGCGCGCCGACCGCAGCGCGAGGGCCGGCTGCCGTCCTGCGACGCGAGCGCCGTGATCGACGAGCGCGTCCGGTTCTGGTCCGCACTGACCGACGAGCAGAACCGGCAGAGTTCGGTTGAGAGGCCGGAGCAGCCGGTACCAGTTCGCGCGTCGGCCGAAGACCTAGGTGCCGCCGTCGACGCCCTGCTCGAGAACGTGGTGGCTCATACCGCAGACGGCACCGCGTTCACGGTCCGGCTCACGCCGACCAACGATGGCGCCTGCTTGCAGATCGCCGACGACGGGCCGGGCGTACCGGTCGATGCGGTGCTGCGCGGACGCAGCGACCGCGGTTCGAGCGGGCTCGGGCTGGATATCGCACGGCGCTGCGCGGAGGGCAGCGGCGGATCCATGCGCATTGCCCGCTCCGAGACCGGCGGTGCGTTGATCACCCTGGTACTCGGCGCTCCGTGATCGGCGGGCTGCGGAACTCGCCTCGGATCAGACGGTATCGGGACGCTCGTCCTGGTCGTGGTTCTGCGCGTCACGGGCCCGGCGACGCTGCTCGTCGGCTCGCTTGCGCAGACCGGCAAGGAACTCCTCGTCGTCGTCAGGCGCCTTCTGGACGCGGCGTGCCGGCGCGCGCTGGGCCGGGCCGCGTGCCTCGGCCCACATCGACGGCGAGCGGGTCGACGCCGGCGCGCTAGCGCGGCCCCACGGTCGGCCGGCGACCAGCCAGCTGATCGTGCCGAACAGCGGCAGCAGCAGGACGATGAACACCCAGGCGAGCTTGGGCAGGTTGCGGCACTGCGCCTCCGGCGTGAGCAGCACGTCGATGAAGCAGAAGATCCATGCCCCGGTCACGACCAGACCGAGGAATCCGTCGAATAACAACACTCTTGCCTCCCGCTCCTACCTAGTATGTACGGTACCCGCCCGCGATAGGTTCGCCGACATGGCGCAGCTCGCCGAGTTGATTGCCGTCCTGGACGGCTGGTTCGACCCCCTCTGGGCGCAATCGTGGGACGCGGTCGGACTGGTGTGCGGCGACCCGGACGAGCCGGTCGACCGGCTACTGCTCGCGGTCGACGCCGTCCCGGCCACCGTTGACGAGGCGCTCACCGTTTCGGCGCAGCTCCTGCTGACGCACCACCCGTTGCTGCTGACCGGCGTCCACGGTGTGCCCGCGTCCGACCCCAAGGGACGTTTGGTGCATCGGATGATCCGCGGGGGGCTGGCGCACTTCGTCGCGCACACTAACGCCGACGTCGCCGATCCCGGAGTCTCGGACGCGCTGGCGGAGCGGCTCGAACTCGGTGGCCTGCGTCCGCTCGAAGCGCAGCCCGAGCAGCCGATGGACAAGCTGGTCGTCTTCGTCCCGATCGCCGACAGTGCCCGATTGATCGACGCCCTCTCCTCCGCCGGTGCCGGTGCGATCGGCGCCTACGACCGCTGTGCCTGGAGCGCTGAGGGAACTGGCACGTTCCGGCCGCTCGACGGGGCCAATCCCACACTCGGACGGGTGGGCGAGGTCGAAACCGTGCACGAGGCCCGCGTCGAGATGGTGGTGCCGCGGGGGCGCCGGGAGGCGGTCGTGCGCGCGCTCCGAGCGGTGCACCCGTACGAGGAACCAGCCTTCGATCTGCTTGCGCGAGTGCCGCTGCCCACCCGGCGGGGCATCGGGCGCGTCGGGGAACTCGCCTCGACCATGACGTTGCGCGAGTTCACCGCGCACGCGGCCGCCATGCTTCCCGCGACCGTGTCGGGGGTGCGCGCGTCCGGCGACCCGGAGCGCTGGGTGCGCACTGTCGCGGTCTGCGGTGGATCGGGCGCGTCACTGGCCGAGGACGCGCGGGCAGCGGGCGCCGACGCGTACCTGAGCGCTGATCTCCGCCACCACCCGGTTACCGAGGCGGTGACCGAACGCGGTGGTGCCGGTATGGCGCTCGTTGACGCGGCGCATTGGGCCACGGAGGCACCCTGGCTGCGCGTGGTGGCCAATCGGCTGCGTCGCCACCTCGGCACTACGGTGGAGGTTCGCGTGTCCGAACGGGTCACCGATCCGTGGACGGTGCACGTGCCGTCCCCATAGTCCGCAGAGCAGAGAGCGGGTTCGTGAAAGCCGAGCACTCCGCGCAGCTGCGGCTGCTCGACCTGCAGGCAGCCGACACGGCGCTAGCCCAGCTCGCCCACCGGCGCCGGACGTTGCCGGAGCTCGCAGCGCTTGCCGAACGTGACGAGCGGGCCGACGCGCTCACCAACGCGGTGATCGACGCCGAGACCGCGCTGGGCGATACCGCCGGCGGCCAACGGCGGCTGGAGAACGAGGTCGACTCGGTCCGGGCGCGGGCGGCCCGTGACGAGCAGCGGCTGGGGTCCGGCGGCGTCCCGGCAAAGGAGCTGGCGGGCCTGCAGCACGAGATCACCTCCCTGGCTCGGCGCCAGTCGAATCTCGAGGACGAGCTGCTCGAGGTGATGGAGCAACGCGAGGAGTCCGAGCTCGGTCTGACGACACTGACGACGCAGCGCGACGCGCTCCGCGCCGAGCAGGCAGAGCTGAGCGCCGCGCGCGACAACGCGTTTGCCGAGATCGACGCTGCGACCGCCGAGCGGGGCGCCGAGCGAGCCTCGATCGCGACCGAGCTCCCGTCCGACCTGATCGCTGTCTACGAGCGGGCGCGCGAGCACGGCGGCGGGGTGGGTGCCGCGGTGCTGCGGCAGCGGCGCTGCGAAGGCTGCCGGATCGAGCTGCCCGGTACCGAGTTGTCCTCCGTGCGCACGGCGGCCGAGGACGAGGTCATCCGCTGCGACAACTGCCGGCGCATCCTTGTCCGCACCGACGAATCCGGACTATGAAGCTGCAGGGCCAACCATG
>JALZAI010000281.1 GCA_030948475.1 Actinomycetota bacterium | reverse complement strand
ACCATCAGATGCTGGGCGTCAACGCCGCGATCGAGAACCTGTACCGAATCCGGGCGGCAGGTGACAAGCGGCTGGGGGTGTTCTGGCACACCCAGGGCTCCGGCAAGTCGCTATCGATGCTGTGGTTCACCCAGAAGGTGCTCAGCCGAATCCCTGGCGCGTGGACGTTCGTGATGGTCACCGACCGCACCGAGCTCGACAGGCAGCTCCGCGGCGAGTTCGCCGACGCCGGCATCGTCTCCAAGGAGGCGCGGGTCCACGCCGAGTCGTCCGCGCACCTGCGCGACCTGCTTAAGGCCGACCACCGCTATGTGTTCACGCTGATCCACAAGTTCCGCCTGGACCAGTCGACGGGCGAGACCGAGATGCCCGTCCTCTCCGACCGTAGCGACATCATTGTGATCACCGACGAGGCTCATCGCAGCCAGTACGACGCGCTCGCACTGAACATGCGCCGGGCGCTGCCCAACGCCGCGTTCATGGGCTTCACCGGCACCCCCCTCATAGCCGGCGAGGACCGGACTCGGCGGGAGTTCGGCGACTACGTCCACATCTACAACTTCCGCGATGCGATCGCCGACGGCGCCACCGTTCCGCTCTACTACGACAACCGCATCCCTGAACTTCAGCTGGTCAACGAGGCTTTCGCCGAGGAGTTGACCGGCTTGCTGGAGGAAGCAGAGCTTGACGAGGACGCCGAGGGTCGCATCGTCCGCCGATTCGCCCGCGAGTACGCGCTGATCACCCGGCCCGAGCGGCTCCGCAAGATCGCCCGCGACCTGGTCCACCACTTCGTTGGCCGGGGGTTCGCCGGCAAGGCAATGTACGTCGGCATCGACAAGGCCGCCGCGGTGCGCATGCATGACCTTGTACGCCAAGCATGGGACGAGCACCTCGCCGAGCTTCGCGAACAACATGACGGGCTGCCCGAACTGGAGCGGCCGTGGCTGGCCAGCCGGATCGAGCTGATGGAGACCACCGACATGGCGGTGGTGGTCAGCCAAGGGCAGAACGAGATCAAGACGCTGGGCGACAAGGGCCTTGACATCAGGCCGCACCGGATCCGGATGAACACCGAGCAGCTCGACGAGGACTTCAAGGATCCGACGCACGCGCTGCGGCTGGTCTTCGTCTGCGCGATGTGGATGGTCGGGTTCGACGCGCCGAGCGTGTCGACGATCTACCTGGACCGGCCGATGCGCAACCACTCGCTGATGCAGACGATCGCCCGGGCCAACCGGGTGTTCCCCGAGAAAGACAACGGGCTGATCGTCGACTACATCGGCGTGTTCCGGAATTTGGAGAAGGCGCTGTCCATCTACGGGGCGGCCAACGCCGAAGCGGGCGTGGACTCACCGATCCAGGACAAGTCCGCGCTGCTCTCGGCTCTTGGAGAAGCCGTTGCGGCGGTCGTCGAATTTTGCGAGCGCTACGATGTCGACCTCGACCAGCTGCGCGGCGCGTCCGGGTTCGGCTTCATCGCCTTGCGGGATGCCGCGGTGGAGGCGCTGCTGGCCGACGAGGAGGTGCGGACCGAATTCCTCGCCGCTTCCCGTCATGCTCGGAAGCTGTTCAAGGCCGTGCTACCCGACCCGGCAGCGGCCGGATATCAGGCGACGGTCGCCGTCATCCGGGTGCTGGCCGAGCGAATCATTGATGTCTCGCGGCCGCCGCGGGCTGACCTCGAAGCGGTTGCCGACGCCGTCGACGCGCTGCTCGATCGGTCGGTGGGCGCCGAGGAGTACGTCATCCGGGCGGCGGCCGAGGGCATCGAGCCCGACCCGCTCATCGACCTGTCGAAGATCGACTTCGACGCGCTCTCGGCACGGTTCGCCGGCCGCAAGCGGGCGGAGACCGAGCGGCTTGCATCGTTGCTCAGGCAGCACGCGGTGGCCGCGGCCCGCCGCAACCCGACCCGGTTCGAGCTGGTGGAGCGGATCGAGGAGCTGATCGCCAGCTACAACGCCGGCAGCCTCAACATCGGCGAGTACCTGCGCCGGCTCATCTCGCTGACCCACGATCTGAGCCAGGAGGAGCAGCGGGTCGTCGTTGAGGACATGACCGAGGAGGAGCTGGCGATCTTTGACCTGCTCACCAAGCCCGAGCCGCTTCTTGACGAGGCCGAGGCTGCACTGGTGAAGACCAGCGCCAAAGGGCTGCTTGCGCACCTGCACGACAAGCTGGTGCTGGACTGGCGGCGGAAGGCGGCGACGACGGCCGCCGTTCGCATGACCATCGCGGACGTGCTTGATGCCGATTTGCCGGCTGATCCGTATCCGCCGGTGTTGTTCGACGCCAAGGTGCAGAAGGTCTTCGATCACATCGTCAGCGCCTATGGCGACGACGGCTCCAGCGTGTACACGCCGGCCGATGCTGCTACCGCCGCGGGCAGGGCGCCGGTCGCGGTGCTCGCCCCGACCGACATCAACACCATCGCGGACGACATCGTAGAGAGGATCCGGGCCGACGCCGAACTTGCCTCGCGGGTCGCCGAGCAGCTCGGGCTACCCGGCGGGGCTGCGCTACGGACCGTCGCGGAAATCATCGACAACGACGAGGACTTCGCCGTCGAGTTCAAGTCAACCGCTCGCTGGGACCTGCGCGAGAACAAGCCCAACAAGGCCATCGAGGACGCGATCGTCAAGACTGTGGCGGGGTTCCTGAACACCGATGGTGGCACCCTCCTCATCGGCGTCGGCCCTGCCGGCCAAGTCATCGGCCTGGACCACGACTACCAGCGCGTGAAGCCGCCGAATGGCGATGGTTTCGTTAACTGGCTGACCACGCACCTGGTCATTGCCATCGGCCACGCCGCGGTGATGCGCGCGCGGGCCAGGATAACGGTCCACAACAGCCACGAGATCTGCCGCGTCGACGTGGCCAAGTCCTCTCAGCCCGTCTGGGCCAAAACCAGCAAGGAGGAGCGGGTCTTCTTCGTGCGGATGAACAACTCGACCCGCACCCTACCTGATGCTGAAGTGCCCGCCTACCTTGCCGACCGCTGGTCAGGCTAAGCGAATGACGGCCGATTCCGCGGGTGCCTTGATCACCGGACGCACGCGCTTTCTCGCCGATCGGTCGGACACTTCGTCACCAGAAGACGGCGGGCCGCCGCGCTCCGTGATGCGTTGGCGACGGCAGCACGACCTCGCCTAGGTTGCGGGAAACGCCGCCCCGACGCCGGGACGCGCAACAGTCCCGGACCCGGCCAGTACACGGCCGGCCGGTGCGAACGGTTATCAGCAGGCGCGGCCCGGTCGGGGGTCGACGCCGACCGTGGACATGCCCGGTGGGGGCTCGCCGGCGAGGACGAACGGGTTTCCAGAGTCCAGCGGTGGTCTTCGCGGCCCGTTTAGTCGTACTGCGCGGGGACGCTTATGCCGGCGTTCTCGCGC
>JALZAI010000274.1 GCA_030948475.1 Actinomycetota bacterium | reverse complement strand
GATGTACACGCTGCCGAGCCTCGCGACGTTTGCTCAGGGCAGCCCGCACATGTTGCATACCAAGGCCAACGACGAGGTGATCGCGTCGCTGCAGCAGGTCTTCGCGGAGTTCGACGTCGACTGTGCTGTGACCGGCTTCGACCGGGGCCCGACGGTGACCCGGTACCAGGTCGAGCTTGGCCCTGGCGTGAAGGTCGAGCGGATCACCAATCTGACCCGCAATATCGCCTACGCGGTGAAGAGCGCGGAGGTGCGCATTCTGTCGCCGATCCCCGGTCGGAGCGCGGTCGGCGTCGAGATCCCGAATGCCGACCCCGAGGTGGTGATGCTCGGCGACGTGCTGCGCTCGCCGATTGCGCAGCGCGATCAGCATCCGATGCTCGTGGCGCTCGGCAAGGACGTCGAGGGCGGCTTCATCGTCGCGAACCTGACCAAGATGCCGCACCTGCTCGTCGCCGGAGCCACCGGCGCGGGCAAGTCGAGCTGCATCAACACCTTGATCCTTTCCATCCTTACCCGGGCGACGCCGGACCAGGTACGCATGGTGCTCATCGATCCGAAGCGGGTGGAGTTCTCGTCCTACCAAGGGATTCCGCATCTGGTGACGCCCGTGATCACAAATGCGAAGAAGGCAGCCGACGCCCTGCAGTGGGTGGTCCGCGAGATGGACATGCGCTACGAGGACATGGAGTCCTCGGGCGTGCGGCACATCGACGACTTCAACCGCAAGGTCCGCAACGGCGAGCTGGTCGCGCCGCCAGGGTCTGAGCGTGTCTACTCGGCGTACCCGTATCTGCTGGTGATCGTCGACGAACTCGCGGACCTGATGATGATCGCCCCGCGCGACGTCGAGGACTCAGTTGTGCGCATCACCCAGCTCGCCCGCGCGGCCGGTATTCATCTCGTCGTTGCCACGCAGCGGCCGTCCGTCGACGTGGTCACCGGCTTGATCAAGGCGAACGTGCCGTCGCGGCTGGGGTTCAAGACGTCGTCGCTGGCCGATTCGCGAGTCATCCTCGACCAGCCCGGTGCGGAGAAGTTGCTCGGCAAGGGCGACGCGCTGTTCCTGCCGATGGGCGCGTCCAAACCGGCCCGCATGCAGGGGGCGTTCGTCACCGACGCCGAGATCAACGGCATCGTCGCGCACTGTAAACGCCAGTTGCAACCGAGCTATCGCCAGGACGTCACGGCTCCGCAGGCGCCGCGGAAGGAGATCGATGAAGAGATCGGCGACGACATGGACCTGTTCCTGTCGGCGGTCGAGCTCGTCGTCTCCACGCAGTTCGGCTCGACCTCGATGCTGCAGCGCAAGCTGCGGGTCGGGTTCGCCAAGGCCGGCCGGCTGATGGATCTGATGGAGTCGCGCGGCATCGTTGGGCCGTCCGAGGGCTCGAAAGCGCGCGACGTTCTGGTGGTGCCGGACGAGATGGCCGGGCTGCTCTATGCGCTCCGCCACGGTGGCACCGTGGACGATCTCGTGGACGCCGATGATGACGCCCCCGCCGCCTCGACCTGATCCGCGCGAGTCGCGGGGACGTGGCCGGCCTTCACGCCGGGTTCACCCGGAGTGGGAACGCTGCGCGGAGCCTGTAGACCCATTTGTTCAGCCGCTGGATCATCCCGGAGGTTCGCATGGTCAGCCCGACGGCAGTCGATCCGCAACTCGCTCGTAGCCAGCGGCGGCGAGCGGTCGCTGCGAGCACGGTCGGAACCACGATCGAGTGGTACGACTTCTTCCTGTACGGCACCGCGTCGGCGCTGGTGTTCCCGGCGGTGTTCTTCCCCAACTCCTCGGCCTTCACCGGCATCCTGCTCTCGTTCGGCACCCAGTTTGTCGGCTTCGCCGCGCGGCCGGTAGGCGCCGCCATCTTCGGCCACTTCGGCGACCGGGTAGGCCGTAAATCGACACTGGTCGTCACCCTGCTGCTGATGGGGATCGGCACCTTCCTCATCGGACTGCTGCCGAGCTTCGCGACGTTGGGCATCGGTGCGCCGATCCTGTTGACGGTGTTACGGGTCGCTCAGGGCATCGGCGTTGGTGGCGAGTGGGGCGGCTCGGTGTTGCTGTCCATGGAGTGGGGCTCGCCGCGCAATCGCGGGTTCATGGCCAGCTGGCCGCAGCTGGGCGTACCGCTCGGGCTGCTGTGCTCCACCGGCGCAGTGAAGCTCGTCTCGGCATGGACCGGCGCCAACTTCGACAGCTGGGGCTGGCGCATCCCGTTCCTGATCAGCATCGTGCTGGTCGGCATCGGCCTCTACGTCCGGCTGCGGGTCATGGAGAGTCCGGAGTTCAGCGCCGTCCGAAAAACCGAGAAGGTCGAGCGGCTGCCGGTCGTGAAGGTGATCCGGGAGCAACCGCGGGAGATCCTCACCTCGGCGTTCGTGCGGATGTCCGAGCAGGCGCCGTTCTACCTGTTCATCACGTTCGTGCTCACCTACGGCACCAAGCATCTGGGCCTGGTCAAGGATGATCTCCTAAACGACACGCTGGTCGCAGCGGCGATCGGGCTGGTCAGTGTGCCGCTGTTCGGCTACCTGTCCGATGTGATCGGCCGGCGGCTGATGTACGGGATCGGGATCGTCTGCACCGGCGTGTTCGCGTTCCCGTACTTCGGGCTGCTGAACACCAAGACCGCCGGGCTGGTGCTGCTGGCCATCGTGATCTCGCTGGTCTTCCACGACATGCAATACGGCCCGCAGGCCGCGCTCATCGCCGAGTCGTTCGGCACCAACGTCCGCTACTCCGGCGCGGGACTGGGCTATCAGCTCGCGTCGGTGATCGCCGGCGGCCCTGCGCCCCTGATCGCCGCGAAGATCCTGGAGGACACGGGGTCCAGCACCGGGATCAGCTGGTACATCCTGGGATGCGCGGTCGTGTCGATGGTTGCCCTGCTGCTGATGCCCCGGCGCACTCAGGCCGAAGACGCCAAGGCGATCGACCTGACCTCGGCGCCGACGGTGACCCCAGCTCTGACGCCCCGCGGCGAGGGGACCTAAGCAAATCAGAATCAAGATCAGAGGTGTCGTAACATCCGCACGTTGCCCAGCGTATTCGGCTTGACGTACTCGAGACCGAGGAACTCCGCGACGCCCGGGTCATACGATCGGCGCAGCGCGTCGTAGGTGTCCGGCCCGACCGGTGTGTCGTCGATCTCGATGAACCCGTGCCGGACGAAGAAGTCGCGCTGGAAGGTGAGCGCGAACAGCCGCCGCAGGCCCAATTCGCGCGCCGTCGTGACCAGCTCGTCGAGCACAGCTGCGCCGACCTGCTCGCCGCGCCGGTCGGGGTGAACCGCCAGGGTCCGGATCTCGCCGAGATCAGCCCACAGGACATGCAATGCTCCGCACGCGATGATCCGTGCGCCGTCCTCACCTACGAGGAACTCCTGCACGTCCTCGTACAGGGTGAGCAGGTCCTTCGCGAGCAGCTTGCGTCCGGAGCCGGCATAGATGTCGACGATCGACTTGATCGCCGCGACGTCGGCGGTGCGCGCGCGGCGGACGAGCAGGGGCACGCCGAAACCGTATCGAGGCCTCAGCGGGTCAGGGCCGGCAGTCACGCGGTGTCGAGCCGGGATCCGTACATCGACCGGTGTCGCGCTGCTGTGCGGACGTGGTCATCGTCGGCCAATGCCGCCGCGCCGCACGAGTAGCCTCGTCGTGTGTCGGACGGAGCGCGGCGGGTGTCGGTGACGACCCTCGGCTGCGCCCGCAACGAGGTGGATTCCGAGGAGCTCGCCGCCCGGCTTGGTGCCGGTGGCTGGACTCTCACCGATCGCGACGACGACGCCGACGTGCTCGTCGTGAACACCTGCGGCTTCGTCGAGTCGGCGAAGAAGGATTCCATCGACACCGTCCTCGCTGCGGCCGACACCGGTCGCAACGTGGTCGTTGTCGGCTGCCTCGCCGAGCGGTACGGCGCGGAACTCGTGCAGTCGCTGCCCGAGGCCGACGCGGTGCTCGGTTTCGACTTCTACGCCGACATCGCGGCACGGCTGGACGATGTCGTGGCCGGCCGGACGATCGAGGCACATGCGCCCCGTGACCGCCGGACCCTGCTGCCCGTGGCACCGGCCCACCGCGCCACGGCGAGCGGCACGATTCCCGGCCATGCCTGGCTGCCGAGCAACGTCGTCCGTACCCGTCTCGACACGTCGCCGGTCGCGTACCTCAAGATCGCTTCTGGCTGCGATCGGCGATGCACATTCTGCGCGATCCCCTCGTTTCGCGGCGCGTTCGTGTCCCGCCCACCGGCCGACGTCGTCGCGGAGGCGCGCTGGCTGGCCTCGACCGGCGCGCGCGAGCTCGTCCTGGTCAGTGAGAACTCGACGTCCTACGGCAAGGATCTCGGTGATCTGCGGGCGCTGGAGAAGCTGCTGCCCGTACTGGCCGAGATCGACGGCATCGAGCGGATCCGGGTGTCCTATCTGCAGCCCGCAGAGGTGCGTCCGGGGCTGCTCGAAACGATCGCCCGGACTCCCGGTGTGGCGCCGTATTTCGACCTGTCCTTCCAGCACGCGTCCCCCATCGTGCTCCGGCGGATGAAGCGGTTCGGCTCGGGCGAGTCCTTCCTGGAAATCCTCGAGCGGGTGCGTTCGTGGGCGCCGGACGCAGGCGCGCGCAGCAACGTGATCGTCGGCTTTCCCGGCGAGACCGAGGACGACCTCGCCCAGCTGGCCGGCTTCCTGACCGAAGCACGCCTCGATGTCGTCGGTGTCTTCGGCTACTCCGACGAGGACGGCACCGATGCGGCCGGCTTCGACGCCAAGCTGTCCACGAACGAGATCGCCGACCGGGTCGAGCAGATCAGCACCCTCGCCGACGAGCTGATGAACCAGCGCGCTGAGGACCGCATCGGCGAAGCGGTCGAGGTGCTGCTTGATGACGCGGACGAGCTCAGTGGCCGCGCCGCGCACCAGGGTCCGGACGTGGACGGGACGACCCGGCTGGTGGGCGGATCGGCGTCGGTCGGGCGGTTCGTTCCAGCACGGGTGGTCGCGGCCGAGGGCGTGGATCTGGTCGCCGAGGCGGTGGGTGCTCCTTGGTGAAGCCGTCCCGGTTCGATACTGAAGTGCCGGCCGACGACCCGATCGCTGACCCGCCGAGCCGAGTATCGGCATGGAACCTGGCCAACGCGCTGACCGTGTTGCGCTTGCTGTTGGTGCCGGTGTTCCTCCTCGCGCTGTTCCGGCACTCCGGAACAGCCCCGGGCTGGCGGCTCATCGCCTGCGGCATCTTCGCGATCGCGTCGATCACCGACCGGCTCGACGGCGAGCTGGCCCGCAAGCGTGGCCTGATCACCGAGTTCGGCAAGCTCGCCGACCCGATCGCCGACAAGGCCTTGGTCGGCGCGGCGCTGATCGGCCTGTCGCTCCTGGGGAACCTGCCGTGGTGGGTGACGGTGGTGATCCTGGTGCGCGAGGTCGGCGTCACCGTCCTGCGATTCTGGGTCATCCGGCACGGGGTGATCGCGGCCAGCCGCGGCGGCAAGCTCAAGACGATGCTGCAGGGGCTCGCCATCGGGCTGTTCGTCTTGCCGCATTGGGGCTGGCTGCCCGGCATCGCCTGGGCCGCCATGATTGCCGCGATCATCGTCGCGCTTCTCACCGGCTTGGACTACGTCGGACGGGCCGTTCGGCTGCGCCGCGGTGCCCATGGCGCGCGGCTCGGCGCCTGAGCACAGTGTCAGCCGCCTGCAGTCGGTGCGCGGCGGAATGCGGGCCGCCGGCACAGCGTTGTTCGCCGTGAGCGGACGTTCGGGTCCTGGCACTCGGCGCTTCGGCAATACCGGTAACGTGCGTAGTTGGCGTTCCTATTGTCGACGACAGGACCGACAAGACGACGACGCCAGATGACTACACGAGGGGGATCCACGCCATGGCAGTGCTCCGCCAGGTAGTTGGCGACACCCTTCGTGGTCTGCGGCTACGTCAGCGTCGCACGCTGCGGGAGGTGGCCGCGAGTGCCCGGGTGAGCCTGGGCTACCTCTCCGAGGTCGAGCGCGGGCAGAAGGAACCGTCTTCGGAGCTGCTCGCCGCGATCGCGGGCGCCCTGGACGTGGAGCTTTCCGAGCTGTTCGCCGAGGTGAGCACCGTGCTGCGCCGCGAGGAGAAGCTGCTCACTGGCGGCCGGCTGGCCACCATCCCCGGTTCGGCCGCGTCCCGCCTGGCGCCGGCGCCCGCTGATGGGGGCGGCCCGCAGCTGAGCGCCGTCCGAACCGTCGCCGCCTGAACGATCCGCAGTACGCCGCGTTGCGCGACGCCAGCGCTCACGCCTTCCCAGATCTACATGCTCTCGACGCGCGATAGCCCCGCTCTCGGCATGAGCATCGCTTGAAGTCGAGGCACCTGGGTCACACCAGCCACCTGAGTCGCACCCGTCACAGCGTTCCGGCGCGCCTTCGCGCGGCTGCCCGGCACCGGCCACCTCCGGCATTAGCGTCCCGGCTATGCGTGTGCGTCTGCGATCCAGCCGTCCCAACTGCGGCCTTGGCCCTTCGTGCCCCGCGCGCTCGCGAGGACGGGCATGAGCGCGTCCGATCCGCTGTCCGACACGCTGTTCCGCGCGAGCACATTGCCCTTGGCCATCGCGTCGGCGGCCCCGGTCCGCGAGCGGGGCACCCGCACGCGCGCGGGCAACGCGATGAATCGCACGCGCGCCGCGCTGCTCGACGGCGCCCGCCGGGCGGTCGAGGCCAACGGCACGAAGATCACGATGGCGCACATCGCCGCGACTGCCGGGGTCGCCAAGGCCACCCTCTACAACCACTTCCGTACTCGCGAGGCGGTCCTGGCTGCACTAGTTGTGGACGAGGTCAGCACCCTGATCGACCGGGTCGCGCAACGTTCGCTGCCCGAGGCCCTGGCCGAGACGGCGAACGCGCTCGCTCTTCACCCCGCCTTGCGGACGCTTGCGCGCATCGAGCCGGGGACGCTCGCGGCACTCGGCTGCATCGACCGGTCCGCGCCCGCCTGGCGGCTGGCGCGCGAAGGCGTTGTCGGCGCCCTGGCGAGCGAGCAGCGTGGCGGCGCCGACTTGGTCCTGCGCTGGCTGGCGTCCTACCTGATGAGTCCCGCGTCCCCGAGCACGATCGCCGGCGAGCTGGCGATCCTGCTCGCAGCCCTGCCGGACGCCGCGCCGGCTGCTGAGAGCGCCGCTCACGCGAGCTGACAGCGCGGGCACCAGTACGTGCTGCGCCGATACGGCGCCGCGCCCTGCTCGGTGCGCAGCACGGGCGTCCGGCACCGCAGACATCCCTCGCCGGCCCGGCCATAGACCCAGTGCTCCTGCCCGCGCCCGATCCGGCCGGTCGTCGACTGCTCCGGGTGATCGCGATTGGCGCGCATCAGCCGATGTGCGGTGTCGACGACGCCACGCAGGTCGTTGACCTCGCCGGTGGGCGACCACGGGTTGACCCGCTCAAGAAACAGCGTCTCGCACTTGTACAGGTTGCCGATACCGGCGAGGTGGCGCTGGTCGAGCAGCGCCTCTCCGATGGCGCGCCCGGAATCAGCCGACAACCGCCGAACCGCTTCGGCGCCATCCCAGTCCGGGCCGAGGAGGTCCGGACCCAGATGGCCCACCAGCTCGTGCTCGGTCCGCGTCGGCACCAATTTCAGGTCGTGGACGCGGTAACCGGTCGCCAGCCACTCCGCGGTGCCGAGTCGCGCGCGGATCATGTGGTCCGGGAGCCGTTGCGGCCAGCTTCCGGCGCGGGTCAGGAACCACGAGCCGTCCATGCGCAGGTGGCTGTGCAGCGTGTACCCGCTGTCCAGGCGGGTCAGGATGTGCTTGCCGCGCGGCACCACCTCGATGACCGTCATGCCGCGCAGCTCGGTCGTCGCCAGCTGCGGCACCCGCAGATCCGCGGTTATCAGTCGCTGGCGGCCGAGTGCCTGGTCCAGGCGGCGCGCGCTGAGCCAGACGGTGTCGCCCTCGGGCACCCGCTCACCCGCGCAACCGCAGGCCGCGCGGTGTCGGACGGAAGCCAGCCGCTTCCAGCGCCTCACCCAGCGGGGATGCGAGGATCGGCATCCCGTCGGCTCGTTCCACCGCGAGCTTGCCCAGGGCGCCGTCGCGCACCGCGAGGGCGAGCGCGTCCGCGGCCGGTTGCAACACGGCCGTCTCGCCGGTGAAGGACAGCAGGGTGCGCCCGCCCCGCTCGACGTAGAGCGCGCACACTCCGTCGACGAGGACCACCAGAGCACCGGCCTTGCGGGCCGCCTGATGTCCGCGTCCGCCGCCCTCCGCAGCGCGAGCCGGGGGCCACGGCAGCGATGCCCCGCACGGGTTGGCTGGGTCGGTCGCGGCCAGTACGAGCGTCGGCGCCGGCTCGCGCACCTCGTCGGGACGGGCCTGGGCACGCAGTCGGTCGACCGCGCCCGGTAGCGCGAACTGCGCGGCCCCGAGCCCGTCGACGAAGTAGCCGCGGCGGGCTCGCCCGGACTCCTCGGCCGCCTTGAGCACCGGATACACCCCGGCGAAGCCACCCGGCACCCGCTCACCGGTGACGCAGCCGCGAGTGACCAGGCCGTAGCGGTCGAGCAGGACGTCAGCGGCTGCCAGGGCTCGCCGGGTCGGGTCGAGATCACGCGTGGGCACGGTCGACCAGCGCCCGGCCATCGTGTGCGGGACACCGCGCGGCGCTGACACCGGCACCCCGGCCAGCCCGCCGTAGCGGCCGTACCGGGTGCGTGGAGCGCGGCGCCTGTGGGTGTGTGCGGTGCGCGATCCGCCGTCCAGCCGGGCCCGCACCGGGGCCAGGGTGTCATTGGTGAGCGCACCCGCCCAGACCAGGTCCCAGATCGCGGCGGCGACGCTGTCATCCGAGACGTCCGAGGCGCCCGCTGCGCGATCGGCCAGGGCGCGGAAGAACACCGCGCTGCCAGGTTCGATCCCGGCCACTGCTGCGTGGATCTCGCCGGTGACGTCCTCGACCGACGGCAGCAGGAGCGCGGCGACGTCTGAGGGCGCCAGCACGATCCACCCGTCGTTGCCGGCCAGCGATCCGGCGCCTGCCCAGACGATCTCGCCGGACAGAGTCAGCTCGTCCAGCATCTCGGGACGGTAGTCGGCCACGCGTGAGGGCAGCACCAACGATTCGAGCGCAGACGCCGGTAGGGGCACCCCGGCCAGCTGCTCGACCGCGCGCAGCAACCCGTCCACGCCGCGCGAGGATCGGGCCCCGACGCCCTGCCAGGACGGGATGAAACGGGCCAGAGCCGCGGGCGGTACCGGCTCGACCTCCTTGCGCAGGGCGGCCAGCGAGCGTCGGCGCACCATCCGCAGGACGTCGGCGTCGCACCACTCCAGCGCCGTCCCGGAAGGCCTGAACTCGCCCTCGACGACCCGGCCGGTCAGCGCCAGCCGAGCCAGCGCGACCCCGAGCACCGCGACGCCGAGCCCGAGTCGCCCGGCCGCGTCGGACGCGTGGAACGGCCCGTGCGTGCGGGCGTAGCGCGACACCAAATCGCCGAGCGGGTCGCGCACCGGCTCGGTGAACGTTTCGGGCACGCCGGTCGGCAACGCGGCGCCCAGCGCATCGCGCACCCGCCCCGCGTCCTCGATGGCGACCCAGCGCTGCTCGCCGGCGATGCGAACCCGGATCGCGCGCCGTGACTCCTCGAGTTCCGCGAGCTCGTGGGCGCTCGCGCCGCGGGCGAGCGCCTCCTCGGTCGTCAGGTCGCCGACCGCGCGCAGCAGGTCGTGGACCTGGTCCACCCCGTGCGCCTGCCGCTCGGGCGCCAGCCGGGCGATCTCACGTTCGACCTCGGCCAGCGAGTCGGCGTCGAGCAGCTCGCGCAGTTCGGTCGCCCCGAGCAGTTCGGCCAGCATCGCCGAGTCCAGCGACAACGCCTGCGCCCGGCGCTCGGCCAGCGGGGCGTCCCCCTCGTATAGAAACATTCCGACATAGCCAAACAGCAGCGAGCGCGCGAACGGCGACGCGGTGGGCGTCTCGACCTCGACCACGTGCACCCGCCGCGCCGCGAGATCGCGCATCAGCCCCACCAACCCGGGCAAGTCGTAGACGTCCTGAAGGCACTCGCGCATCGCCTCGAGCACGACCGGGAAGTCGCCGTACTCGGATGCGACCTGGAGCAACTGGTTGGCGCGCTGGCGCTGCTGCCACAGCGGTGTTCGGCGGCGCGGGTCGCGACGCGGCAGCAGCAGGGATCGGGCCGCGCACTCGCGAAAGCGGGACGCGAACAGCGCCGAGCCGCCGACCTCACTCGTCACCAGCCCCTCGATCTCGTCCGGCTCGAACACGGCCAGATCGGCGCCGGGAACTTCGCCATCGGTGTCGGGCAGGCGCACGACGATGCCGTCGTCCGAATGCATCGACGAGACGTCCAGGCCGTACCGCTCGCGCAGCCGCGCCGCTATCGCCAACGCCCACGGCGCGTTCACCGGAGCGCCGAACGGCGAGTGGACGACCAGGCGCCAGTCGCCCAGCTCGTCGCGAAAGCGCTCCACCAGTACGGTGCGGTCGTCGGGCAGGTGGCGGGTCGCGTCGCGCTGCTCGGCGAGGTAGGTGAGTAGGTTGGCCGTGCCCCACTCGTCCAAGCCAGCGGCCCGTGCCCGTGCGGCGGCGGCGTCCGGTGCGGCGCTCGACACCTCGCGAAGGAATGCGCCGAGCGCGCGTCCCAGCTCAACCGGACGCCCGGGGGAGTCGCCCTTCCAGAACGGCATCCGCCCGATCTGGCCCGGCGCTGGCGTGACGAGCACGCGGTCGTGGGTGATGTCCTCGATACGCCAGGACGTCGAGCCGAGCAGGAACACATCGCCCACCCGCGACTCATAAACCATCTCTTCGTCCAGCTCACCGACTCGCCGCCCGGGACCCTCGCCACTGGCCAGGAACACGCCGAACAACCCGCGGTCGGGGATCGTGCCGCCGCTGGTGACGGCGAGCCGCTGCGCGCCGCGGCGGGCGGTGAGCTCACCGGTGACGCGGTCCCACACGAGGCGCGGGCGCAGCTCGGCGAAGGCGTCGGACGGGTAGCGTCCGGCCAGCATGTCCAGTGTCGCCTCCAGCGCCGAGCGCGGCAGGCCGGCGAACGGGGCGGCGCGGCGCACCAGCTCCTCGACCTCGTCCACCGTCGCCGGTTCGAGGGCGACCATCGCGACGATCTGCTGAGCGAGGACGTCGAGCGGATTGCGGGGATAGCGCATCGACTCGATCGCGCCGACCCGCATCCGCTCCGCGACGACCGCGCATTCCACGAGGTCACCGCGGAACTTCGGGAAGATCACCCCGCGGCTGACGGCACCAACCTGGTGCCCGGCGCGTCCCACCCGTTGGAGTCCCGAAGCGACCGACGGCGGCGACTCGACCTGCACCACCAGATCGACCGCGCCCATGTCGATGCCGAGTTCGAGGCTCGACGTCGCCACGACCGCCGGAATCCGGCCCGCCTTGAGGTCCTCCTCGACCAGCACCCGCTGCTCACGCGAGACTGATCCGTGGTGCGCCCGAGCGACGATCACCTCGGACGCGGGTCGCGCCGACCCGGACTGGCCCATCAGCTGCGCCGGGGGTGCTGCGGGCGCGGCCTGGATCCCAGCTCGTTCAGTGGCCAATTCGTTGAGGCGCGCGGTCAGCCGTTCGGCCAGCCGGCGCGAGTTGGCGAACACGATGGTGGAGCGGTGCTGTTCGACGAGGTCGAGCACGCGCTCCTCGACATGCGGCCAGATGCTTGCGCGGCGCCCGGCCCCCGCCGCCGGGCCGGTCAGATCGTTGGTGAGCTCGCCAAGGTTGGACATGTCCTCGATCGGGACGACGACGGCCAGCTCGAAGCTCTTGTCGATCGGCGGCTGGACGACGGTGACCGGCCGCCCGCCTGCCAGGAAGGTCGCAACCTCGTTGACGGGACGGACCGTGGCGGACAGGCCGATGCGCTGCGCGGGCGCGTCCAGCAGCCTGTCGAGGCGCTCCAGCGAGAGCGCCAGGTGGGCCCCGCGCTTGGTCGAGCAGACGGCGTGCACCTCGTCCACGATCACTGTGTCGACGCCGCGCAAGGCCTCGCGGGCGGACGAGGTGAGCAGCAGGAACAACGACTCCGGCGTGGTGATCAGGATGTCGGCCGGCAACCGGGCGAAGGCGCGCCGCTCAGTTGCCGGCGTGTCACCGGAACGCATCGCCACGGTGACGTCGGGCGCCGGCAGGTCCAGCCGCGCGGCCGCCTGGCGGATGCCGGCCAATGGGGAGCGGAGGTTGCGCTCGACGTCGACCGCGAGGGCCTTGAGCGGGCTGACGTAGAGCACCCGACAGCGGCGCATCGGGTCGTCGGGCTTGCCCTGGGCGGCCAGCCGGTCGAGGGCGAACAGGAACGCGGCCAGGGTCTTGCCGCTGCCGGTGGGTGCGACCACCAGGGTGTGCTCGCCCCGCGCGATCGCGTCCCACCCACCGGACTGGGCCGGAGTCGGCGCGGCGAAGGCACCGTCCAGCCACGCCTGGGTAGCGGGCGAGAACCGGAGCATGCGTTCAGTCTGCCTCGCGGGTCCGACAGCGCTAGCCCCGTCTTGATTTACTTCGCTGTTGCCGGTTCGCGGCGCCGGAACCGGCAACAGCGAAGCAAATCAGCCCTGCACGAGACGGGTGGCGAGCCGATCCCGCACCGCCGGCCAGTCCTCGTCGGTCATCGCGTACTGGACGGTGTCGCGCCATGACCCGTCGCGCCGCAACCGGTGCTTGCGCAACACGCCCTCCTTCATTGCACCGAGGCGGACGATCGCGTCCTGCGAGCGGACGTTGTGGATGTCGGTGTGCCAGACGACCCGGACGGCTGCAAGAGTCTCGAAGGCGTGGCCGAGCAGCAGCAGCTTGGCCTCGGTGTTGTGCCCGGTGCGCCACCAGCGCTTACCGAGCCAGGTGTGTCCGATGGCGATCGCCCGGGCCGCCGGCGTCACCTCGTAGTAGGACGTCGTGCCGGCGAACTCCCCAGTCCCGGCGTCGACCTGCGCGTAGGCAAACCGCTCGCCGCGCGCGCGGGCGGCCAGTGCGTCGAGGATGTGCGTCTCGGCGTCGGCCACGGTCACCGGCTGCGCCATGCCGCCGCCCGGCGGGTTCAGCCAGCGGAACACCTCCTCGGCGGTCCTACCCGTCCCGGCCGCAGCCAGGTATCCGGACGCGTGCTCGACGGCGAGCGGCTCAAGGCGGATCAGCCGTCCGCAGAGGACGGGCATCGCGTACCAGCGATCGGGCTCGGTCATAGCTCGGTCATCCTGTCAGCCTATGGTTGATGCCGTGCGGCTCACCGAGTTCTGGCGGCGGATGCAGGAGCGTTTCGGCGCTACCTACGCCCACACGGTGGCGGCCGACTACCGGTTCCCCGAGCTCGGTACGACGGTCGACGATGCGCTCGCCAGGGGCATCGAAACCAAGGACGTGTGGCGCGCGGTCTGCGCCGAGTTCGAGATGCCGGCGCACCTGATCTGAGGCCGAGCGCGACACGCCGCGCGCCTTGTACACCTCGAACAGGTGTTCGGCTATTCTCTGTCCACAGCTGGATCGGTCGTCCACAGCCAGGCGATTCTGCGCCAAGTTGTCGGTGGCCCGTCCTAACGTCGCTCGACACAGGTTCTCACCACAAGTTCTCACCACAGGTTCTCACCACAGGTTCTCACCACAAGTTCTCACCACAAGTTCGGGAGTCTTCGATGCCAGCAGGATTCGACCGGGAAAAGGCGCTCGACGTCGCCCTGGCGCAGATCGACAAGCAGCACGGCAAAGGCGCGGTGATGCGCCTCGGCGATCGTCCCGCGGCACCGATCGAGGTGATCCCGACCGGTTCGATCGCCCTCGACGTCGCGCTCGGTATCGGCGGCCTGCCGCGCGGGCGGGTCGTCGAGATATACGGACCGGAGAGTTCAGGCAAAACCACGGTCGCGCTGCACGCGGTCGCCAACGCCCAGGCTGCCGGCGGCGTGGCGGCCTTCATCGACGCCGAGCACGCGCTCGACCCCGACTATGCGCGGGCGCTGGGTGTCGACACCGACGCGCTGCTGGTCAGCCAGCCCGATACCGGTGAGCAGGCCCTCGAGATCATGGACATGCTGATCCGCTCGGGCGCGCTCGACATCGTCGTCGTGGACTCGGTGGCCGCGCTCGTCCCGCGCGCTGAGATCGAGGGCGAGATGGGCGACAGTCACGTCGGTCTGCAGGCCCGGCTGATGAGCCAGGCGCTGCGCAAGATCACGGGCGCGCTAAGCAATACGGGCACCACCGCGATCTTCATCAACCAGCTGCGCGAGAAGATCGGAGTGCTATTCGGGTCTCCCGAAACCACGACGGGTGGCAAGGCGCTGAAGTTCTACTCCTCGGTGCGCTTGGACGTGCGCCGGATCGAGACGCTCAAGGACGGTGGCGACGCGGTGGGCAACCGCACCCGCGTCAAGGTGGTCAAGAACAAGGTGGCGCCGCCGTTCAAGCAGGCTGAGTTCGACATCGTGTACGGGCAGGGCATCAGCCGCGAGGGTTCGCTGATCGACGTCGGCGTCGAGCAGGGCCTGATCAAGAAGTCCGGCGCCTGGTACACCTACGAGTCCGACCAGCTCGGCCAGGGCAAGGAGAACGTGCGCAGCTTCCTGCGCGACAACCCCGACCTGGCCGACGAGATCGAGAAGCGGATCAAGGAGAAGCTCGGCGTAGGCGCTCGGGTCGACGACGGCACGCCGGTCGACGCGCCCATCAATGTGCTGCCGGCACCAGTCGACTTCTGAGGCGGAACCCCTCTGAGCCCGATGTCGACCGACGCGAAATCAACGAAGACGTCGCCGATGGCGCCCGAGGACGATGCGGAAGCCGGGGCGCCCGGCGATCCGGAGACAGCCCGGATGATCTGCCTGCGACAGCTGGAGCGCCGGGCGCGGACCCGGGCCGAGCTCACCGATCTGCTG
>JALZAI010000264.1 GCA_030948475.1 Actinomycetota bacterium | reverse complement strand
CTTCTGGATGATCGTGCCGATCACGAGGGTGACGACGAACGAGAAGATCAGCACCGCGAAGGCGCCGACCGCCTGCCGCCAGAGCTGGTCGAGACCGCCACCGTAGAAGAGCCCGTCGACACCCGCGGTGGTGGCCGCGGAGGCGAACAGGCCCACCGACAGGGTGCCCCAGAGGCCGCCGATGAGGTGCACGCCGACGACGTCGAGCGAGTCGTCGTAGCCGAACCGGTACTTCAGGCCGACCGCGAGGGCGCAGAGCACACCGGCGACGGCGCCGACGACGATGGCGCCCAGCGGCGTCACCGACGAACAGGCCGGCGTGATCGCGACCAGACCGGCCACGACACCGGACGCAGCGCCCAGAGACGTGGCGTGCCCGTCCCGGATCCGCTCGGTGGCCAGCCAGCCCAGCGCGGCGGCCCCGGTGGCCACCATCGTGGTCACCCAGGTCTCGGCGGCCTGGCCGTTGGCGCCAAGCGCCGAGCCCGCGTTGAAGCCGAACCAGCCGAACCACAGCAGGCCCGCGCCGGTCATCACCAGCGTCAGGTTGTGCGGCCGCATCGGGTCACGGCCGAAGCCCCGGCGCTTGCCGAGGATCAGCGCGAGTGCCAGACCGGCCGCACCGGCGTTGATGTGCACGGCCGTACCACCCGCGAAGTCGATCACCTTGAGGTTGTTGGCGATCCAGCCGCCGACCTTGGACTGCGCGCCGTCGAAGGCGAAGACCCAGTGGGCCACCGGGAAGTAGACGATCGTCGCCCAGATGCCGGCGAAGACCATCCACGGGCCGAACCGGGCCCGGTCGGCGATGGCGCCGGAGATAAGGGCGACGGTGATGATCGCGAAGACCGCCTGGAAGGCCACAAAGGCCAGCGCCGGGATCGTGAAGACCAGGTGGGTGGACGCGAAGCCCTTGTCGACACCCTGCGTGCCGATCAGCTTCGAGAGGCCGAAGAACTCGAAGGGGTTGCCGACGAGGCCACCCCCGACGTCGTTGCCGAAGGCCTCCGAGTAGCCGTAGAGAACCCAGAGCACGCTGATCAGCGCGAGTGCTCCGAAGCTCATCATCATCATGTTCAGAACGCTCTTCGCGCGGACCATGCCGCCGTAGAAGAGCGCCAGACCGGGGGTCATCAGCAGCACCAGTGCGGCGCTGGCCAGGACCCAGGCGGTGTCGCCGGTGTTCACGGCAACCTCCAGAGGGGTGTCGGTGTGGGCGGTATCCGGCATCCCCTGGGGCAGGGGGCGACGTGGGCATCACGGTGCCGAACCGTTGTTTCTGCCGACGGCGCGTGCACGTTTCCGATCGGTGAACAACGCGCCGACGGAACGACCGTTTCGTTGCCGGGATGTTGCACAGGCGGGGACGGCGGTCCCCGGACGGCACCGGGCACCCTTGTTGCGAAAGGTTTGCACTAAGGTCGGAACCCGTGAGCACCAGCCGATTGAGCCGCCGCGAATGGCGCAGCATCGGCGGGATGGGTGCTGTCGTCGTCGGCCTCCATCTGCTCGGCTGGGTGACGCTGATCGCCGTCGTGGTACCCCGCCACTACGACGTCGGCGGCCAGGTCTTCGGGATCGGGCTCGGCCTGACCGCCTACTCCCTCGGCATGCGGCACGCCTTCGACGCCGACCACATCGCCGCGATCGACAACACCACCCGCAAGCTGATGGCCGACGACCGCCGTCCGCTGTCCGTCGGGTTCTGGTTCTCCCTCGGGCACTCCTCGATCGTCTTCGGCCTGGTCGCCCTCCTGGCCGCCGGAGTGCGGTCCCTGGCCGGGCAGGTGGAGTCCCAGAACTCGGCGCTGCAACACGTGACGGGCATGGTCGGTCTGGCGGTGTCCGGCACCTTCCTGCTGCTGATCGGGCTGGTGAACCTCGCCGTCCTGCGCCGGATCCTCGGGGTCTGGCGCGGCATGCGGGCCGGCACCTACGACGAGGCCGAGCTCGAGGCCCATCTCGACGAGCGCGGGTTCCTCAACCGGATCCTCGGCCGGTTCACCGGAGCGGTCCGCAAGCCGTGGCACATGTACCTGGTCGGACTGCTCTTCGGCCTGGGCTTCGACACGACCACCGAGGTCGCCTTCCTGGTGCTGGCCGGCGGGGCCGCAGCGTTCGCGCTGCCCTGGTACGCCCTGCTGACCCTGCCGGTGCTGTTCGCGGCCGGGATGAGCCTGCTCGACACGATCGACGGCTCGTTCATGAACTTCGCGTACGGCTGGGCCTTCTCCAAGCCGGTCCGGAAGGTCTACTACAACCTCACCGTCACCGGCCTGTCGGTCGCCGTCGCCCTGATCATCGGGGGGATCGAGATCACAGCCCTTGTGGTCGACCGGCTGGGCATCCGTTCCGGACCCCTGGCCACGATCGCGGCACTCAACCTGAACTCGGTCGGCTACGCC
>JALZAI010000250.1 GCA_030948475.1 Actinomycetota bacterium | reverse complement strand
GCCCACTGCGACGACCTCGCCGCCGCTGTGGGACGGTTGCGACGCTCCGGTTTCCAGTCGGCTCGCCTACCCCGAGGTCCGCGCCGCGTTCGCCGCTGCGGGGTGCACCGACGGGTTGGACCGCGCCGCGCTACGCCGAGCCGAGCTGGCGTGGAGCAATTCTGGGCGGCCACGCGTGCCTTGGAGCTTGAGTGAGTCGGTGGCGGCGCTCGCTGGCCGGCTCGCGGGCAGGTACGCCCTGCGCGGAGCGGACGTCGTGCATCTGGCCAGCGTCTTGTCCATCGGCGCTGCCTGTTCGCGGTGTGGACCAGCGCCTGCGGTCCGGCGCCGAGCTGACGGACGTCCGAATAGCACCCGCGCGGTAATCGTCGACCAACGCTCGCCGAGGAAGCCGCAACTGCGACGTGGTGCTATTCGCCGACGGAGCGGCAGGGACGGGTGCGCAGTTCGGCCACGTATTCGTCCGGCGCGCCGGCCGCCTCTGCTGCCTCGGTGATCAGGCCCAGCGCCCGGGCTGACGGCAGGCCGCCCTCGTAGCCCTCCAGCGCGTAGACCCAGGCCAGTACGTCCTCGTCCAGGGTCGAGACCCGCAGCTTGATCTTCTCGTACAGGCCGGTGTCGGCGCCTTCCCAGTAGTCGAGCGTGGCGAGGTCGTGCGGCGCGATGTCGTAGAGCGCCACGAACACCTGGCTACCGGTCTCCGGCACGATCATCGGCAGCGCGCCGTCCCAGCCGAGGTCCTCGCCGCCGAAGGTGAGCCGCCAGCCGTTGAGCCAGCCGACCCCGGCCGCCGGGGAGTGCGGGCAGCGCTCGAGCATCTGCTCCGGATCCATGTTGGAGCCGTAAGCCGCGTAGAGGCCGCCCGACGATGACATCGCAGGCAGAGTACCGGGGCGCGTTCGAGGTGCGGCCGCCGTCGGCTAAACCAAGGACAATGGACGGGTGACCCGCATCGTGATCGTCGGCGGCGGCCCGGCCGGGTACGAGTCGGCGCTCGTCGCGGCGCAGCTTGGTGCCGAGGTCACCGTCCTCGACCGGGACGGGATCGGCGGCGCCTGCGTGCTGGCCGACTGCGTCCCGTCCAAGACCCTCATCGCGACGAGCGATCGGGTCACCGCCTTCCGCGACGCGCCCCGGGTGGGGGTCGGCGTCGGCTCGGACGAGGTCGCCGTCGATCTGCGCTCGGTGAACGCCCGCATCAAGGCGCTGGCGCGCCAGCAGTCCGACGATATTAGCGGGCGCCTGCGCACCGAGGGCGTGCGCGTGCTGGACGGGGCCGGACGCTTCGCCGCCGATCAGCCGCTGCGCGCGCACTGCGTCGAGATCGTCGCGGCAGATGGCAGTGTCACCGACACCGTCGAGGCCGACGTGGTGCTGCTGGCGACCGGGGCCACGCCGCGCGTGCTCGACACCGCGGTGCCCGACGGCGAGCGCATCCTGTCCTGGCGTGACGTGTACGACCTGGACGAGATGCCCGGCCACCTGGTGGTGATCGGGTCCGGCGTGACAGGCGCCGAGTTCGCGAGCGGGTACAGCGAACTTGGTGTTCCGGTGACGCTGGTGTCCAGCCGGGACCGCGTCCTCCCGGGCGAGGATCCCGACGCCGCCGCTGTGATCGAGCAAGTGTTCACCTCGCGCGGGGGAACGCTCGTCAGGCAAGCACGCGCGTCCGGGGTCAAGCGGGTCGGTGAGGGCGTGGTGGTGCAGCTGCAGGACGGCCGGACCGTCGAGGGATCGCACGCGCTGATGTGCGTCGGATCGGCGCCGGACACGGCCGGCCTCGGGCTCGATCGGGTTGGCGTGCGCCTGGACGAGCACGGCTACCTCGCCGTGGACCGCGTCTCGCGCACGGTGGTGCCGTCGATCTATGCGGCCGGCGACTGCACCGGGGTGCTGCCCCTTGCCTCCGTCGCCGCCATGCAGGGACGGATCGCGATGTGGCACGCGCTGGGCGAGGCCGTCAACCCGCTGCGGCTCAAGACCGTCGCGGCGAACGTATTCACCCATCCCGAGATCGCGACGGTCGGTATCGGTTATCCCGCCATCGCGTCCGGCGAGGTGCCCGCGCGGACGGTGACGCTGCCGCTCGCGACCAATGCGCGGGCGAAGATGCAGGGCCAGCTCGAGGGTTTCGTGAAGCTCTACTGCCGTCCGGCAACGGGCGTGGTGATCGGCGGTGTGGTGGTGGCCGCCGACGCGTCAGAGCTGATCTTTCCGGTGGCGCTGGCGGTGCAGCGCGGCCTCACGGTCGCCGACCTGGCGGGGACGATCGGGGTCTATCCCTCGCTGTCCGGTTCGGTGGCCGAGGCGGCGCGCCAGCTGATGCTGCACGACGATCTGGATTGAGGACGGCACAACGTAGATGGCCAATCACGGAGACTTCTCACCCGGGGCGCGCGCGCGCGCAGGACGAACCGCCGAGGTCGCGGCGATCTTCGCCGATCAAGCCGAGCTGATCGTGGCCGCCCTGCTCGACGTGCCGAGCGATCACGTCGTGGTGGCGGTCGTCGACGCGCAGCGCGAATTCACCGGCACGCACCGCGTTGAGCGCGCCGAACTGGTCCAGCGCATCCCGGAACTGGAGCATCCCGACGGCTGGGCGATGGTCTTCTCGCCGGGAACGTCGGTCGAGCAGGTGCGTCGCCGCTGCGCGGAGATGGGCTCGATCGCCCGGCAACGGGTGGCCGCGATCGACCGGATCCTCGCCCGCCGCCAGGGGGGATGAAGCAGATGCCGGATGAACAGTTGCCCGGGTCGGCCGCGCAGCAGGATGCGGTACTGATCGAGGCTGCCGCCGCGGAGGGGTGGTCGCATCGACACCGCGACGTGTCCGGTGGGTGGTTGCGGCCGACGGTGTTCGGCGCCGTGGACGGGCTGGTCACCAATGCCGCGTTGATCGCGGGCGTCGGTGGTGGCGGGGTGTCGGCACACTCGATCCTGTTGACCGGCCTCGCCGGTCTGGTGGCCGGCGCGTTCTCGATGGGCACCGGCGAATACGTCTCGGTCACCAACCAGAACGAGTTGGTGCACGCCGAGGTCGCCGTCGAGCGGTCCATGCACGCTCGGTTCCCGGCCGCCGAGCAGGCCGAGCTGGCTGAGACCTTCCGCGGCTACGGCGCCGATCCGGACACGGCAGCAAGGATGGCCGCGGCCGTGTCCGAAGACCCGGACACCGCCCTGCGGGTGCATACCCGCCAGGAGCTCGGCGTCGACTCGCACGAGCTTCCGTCAGCAGTGCTCGCCGGTGGCGCGTCGCTGGTGGCGTTTTCGATCGGGGCTCTGCTTCCGTTGCTGCCCTACCTGATCGGCCTGCCGTCGCTCGTCACGTCACTGATCATCGCCGCGGTCGCGCTCGTTGCGGGCGGCGTCGTGGTGGGCCGGCTGACCGGACGGCCGCTACTGCTGTCGGGCGCCCGCCAACTTGTGCTCGGCGCGGTCGCGGTCGCCGTGACGTTCGCCGTCGGACATCTCATCGGGAGCTCCGTCGTCTGAGCCGCTCGCGTCAGTCGGTGATCTCGCAGATGACCGAGCCGGACGTGACGACGGCGCCCACCTCGGCGCTCAACTTGCCGACCGTCCCGGCCTTGTGCGCGTTGAGCGGTTGCTCCATCTTCATCGCCTCGAGGACGACGATCGTCTGACCGGCCTCGACGGTGTCGCCGTCGGACACCGCGACCTTGACGATCGTCCCCTGCATCGGGGCGGTCAGCGAGTCGCCGGACGCGCCCGCGCCGGACCGCTTGCCCGCTGAGCGCTTCGGTGCGGCCTTCTTCGCACCCGCACCGCCTCCGCCGAACCCTGCAGGCAGGGACACTTCGAGTCGCTTGCCGCCCACCTCGACCACGATCGTCTCGCGCGGCGCCGGCGGCTCGCCGTCCTGCTCGGTATCACCGAACGGCTCGATCTGGTTGTCGAACTCGGTCTCGATCCACTGGGTGAACACGGTGAACGGTTCGGCTGGGTCTGCCGGAGCGAATGCCTCGTCACGCACGACGGCGCGGTGGAACGGCAGCGCAGTCGCCATGCCCTCGACGACGTACTCGTCCAGGGCGCGGCGCGCGCGCTCGAGGGCTTCGACGCGGGACTCGCCGGACACGATCAGCTTGGCCAGCAGCGAGTCGAACGCCCCGCCGACGACCGACTTCCCGGCGATGCCGGAGTCAACGCGTATTCCGGGCCCGGCAGGCTCGCGGTACTCGGTGACCGTCCCCGGCGCCGGCAGGAAGTTGCGTCCGGGATCCTCGCCGTTGATGCGGAACTCGAAGGCGTGCCCGCGCGGAGCGGGATCCTCGCTGAAGCGCAACTTCTCGCCCTCGGCTATGCGGAACTGCTCGCGGACGAGATCGATACCGCTGGTCTGCTCGGTGACCGGATGCTCGACCTGCAGCCTGGTGTTCACCTCGAGGAAGCTGATGATGCCGTCCGAACCCACTAGGTACTCCACCGTGCCGGCGCCGTGGTAGTCCGCCTCGCGGCAGATCGCCTTGGCCGACTCGTGGATCGTCGCGCGCTGCTCGTCGGTGAGGAACGGCGCCGGCGCCTCCTCGACCAGCTTCTGGTTGCGGCGCTGCAGCGAACAGTCCCGCGTTCCGACGATGATCACGTTGCCGTGCTGATCGGCGAGTACCTGCGCCTCGACGTGGCGGGAGCGGTCGAGGTAGCGCTCGACGAAGCACTCACCGCGTCCGAACGCGGACACCGCCTCGCGGACCGCGCTGTCGAAAGCGTCCTCGATCTCCTCCTTCTTGCGCGCGATCTTCAGCCCCCGTCCGCCGCCACCGAACGCCGCCTTGATCGCGATCGGCAGCCCGTGCTCCTCGGCGAACGAGACGACCTCGTCCGCGCCGGACACCGGGTTTTCCGTGCCCGGGACGAGTGGCGCTCCCGCGGCGAGAGCGATATGCCGCGCGGTCACCTTGTCGCCGAGGTCACGGATCGACTGGGGGGACGGTCCGATCCAGGTCAGTCCGGCGTCGATGACCGCCTGCGCGAAATCGGCGTTTTCGGACAGGAAGCCGTAGCCGGGGTGCACGGCGTCGGCGCCGGATTTCTGCGCCGCCTCGACGACCTTCTCGATGACCAGGTACGAGTCACCCGGTGTGCTGCCGCCGAGGGCGAAGGCCTCGTCGGCCATGCTGACGTGCAGGGCATCCCGGTCCGGCTCGGCGTAGATCGCGACGGACGCGTACCCGGCGTCCGTGCATGCCCGGATGACGCGGACCGCGATTTCGCCGCGGTTCGCGATGAGCACCTTTCGCACGGTGGCAGCCTCCTGACAGCGCATGGAACGCGACCCTCGCCGGAGATTACTCGCGGGCGAGTTCGGCCAGCCGGTCGCGGCACTGGCCGGCGACGTCGGTGACCTCGCCCAGCGTGCGGCGAAGGTCCGCCTGGCGGGCGCGCAGGTCGGCCCTGATCTCGTCCAGCCGGGTCATCAGGGTCTCCAGTTGCCGTCGCTCGGACAACCCGGCGCCGTCGTACATGTCGACGATCTCGCGGCACTCGCGCAGTGTCATCCCGAACCGGCGCCCGCGCAGGATCAGCCGCAACCGCGCGCGGTCGCGCGGGCTGTAGACGCGGATCGTGCCGAGACGCTCTGGGCTGAGCAGGCCCTCGGCCTCGTAGAAGCGCAGCGTGCGGGTGGTGACGCCCAGCTCGTCGGCGAGTTCGCGCACCGTCCAGGTACCCGCCTCTTCCGCCGTACGCGTCATGCGGTTATCCTTGCTTGACGTTGACGTAAACGTCAAGGAGTGGGTCGATGACGTTCGAACTGTCCGCCGAGCACGAATCGTTCCGCAAGGTCGTCCGCGACTTCGCCGAGCACGAGATCGGTCCGCACGTTGCGCAGTGGGACCGCGAGCACCACCTGCCGCTCGACGTCGTGCACGCGATGGGCGAACTGGGTCTGTTCGGCCTCGTCGTCCCGGAGGAGTACGGCGGCAGCGGCGGCGACTTCACCTCGCTGTGCGTGGCGATCGAGGAACTGGGACGTGTCGACCAGTCCATCGGCATCACGCTCGAGGCGGGCGTCGGCCTCGGCATCAACCCGATCCTGAGCTTCGGCACGTCCGCGCAGAAGCAGCAGTGGCTGCCCGATCTCGTCGCCGGGCGCGCGCTCGCCGCGTTCGGGTTGACCGAACCGGAAGCCGGGTCGGACGCCGGAGCGACCAAGACTCGCGCGGTCCTGGACGCCGGCGAGTGGACGATCAACGGCGCGAAGTCGTTCATCACCAACTCCGGTACCGACATCACGTCGGTCGTGACCGTGACGGCCCGGACGGGCGAGGGCGAGATCTCGACGATCATGGTGCCGACCGGCACGCCCGGCTTCGTCGTGCAGCCCGCCTACGACAAGCTCGGCTGGCACATCTCCGACACCCACGGGCTGTCCTTCGATGACTGCCGCGTGCCCGAGGACAACCTGCTCGGCGAGCGCGGCGTCGGCTTCCGGCAGTTCCTCGCTGTGCTGGACGACGGACGCATCGCGATCTCAGCGCTCGCGGTCGGTCTCTCGCAGGGCTGCCTGGATCTGTCCGTCCGCTACGCCAACGAGCGGCACACGTTCGGCGCGCCGATCGGCTCGCGCCAGGCGGTCGCGTTCTCGCTCAGCGACCTGGCCGTGTCGGTCGAGGCGGCCCGGTTGCTCACCTACAAGGCGGCCGCATTGAAGGACGCCGGCCGCGCACCCAAGCAGATCAAGCAGGCCGCGGCGATCGCCAAGCTGTACTCGACCGAGGCCGCGGTGACCGCGACCCGCATCGCAACGCAGGTCTTCGGCGGCAACGGGTTCATGGAGGAATACCCGGTGGCCCGGTTCTATCGCGACGCGAAGATCCTCGAGATCGGCGAGGGGACCTCCGAAGTGCAGCGGATGCTCATCGCCCGCGGCCTGGGTCTGCCGGTCCAGTGAGCGCTCTCGTGTGCCGTGTCGATCACCTGATCGGGACGACGCGATGACCGGGGACAAGGACTTCCGGGCTGCGCGGGAAGCAACGCTGGCGCCCACGGCGAAGGCCGCCGCGAAGCTGGCCGCACAACACAAGCTCTACGTGCGCGAGCGCATCACGCTGCTGACGGACGAGGGCAGCTTCGTCGAAGACGGCCAGCTCGCCAACGCCCTCGGTGTCGGGCTGCCCGCCGACGGCGTGGTCACCGGCCAGGGGTTG
Organism: Actinomycetota bacterium; assembly: GCA_030948475.1. Lineage (GTDB taxonomy): Bacteria > Actinomycetota > Actinomycetes > Mycobacteriales > Jatrophihabitantaceae > JALZAI01. Next base: position 12,761 of record JALZAI010000250.1, on the reverse strand, counting down.
GTGGACGGACGTCCGGCGCTCGTCGTCGCGAATGATCCGGCGGTCAAAGCGGGTTCGTGGGGTGCCCGGACAGTCGAGAAGATCATCCGGGTCACCGAGCGCGCTTTGACCGAGGAACTGCCGATCTTCTGGCTGATCGACTCCGCGGGCGGGCGCATCACCGACCAGGTCGCGCTCTTCCCGGGACGTCGCGGCGCCGGCCGGATCTTCCACAACCAGGTCGCGCTCTCCGGAAAGGCACCGCAGATCTGCTGCCTGTTCGGACCGTCCGCGGCCGGTGGCGCCTACATCCCGTCCTTCTGCGACTTCGTCGTCATGGTCGAGGGCAACGCGTCGATGTACCTCGGCTCGCCCCGGATGGCGGAGATGGTCGTCGGCGAGAAGGTGTCGCTGGAGGAGATGGGCGGCGCGCGGATGCACGCGACCGTGAGCGGCTGCGGTGACAACCTCGCGGTCGACGACGAGGACGCCATCGAGCAGGCCCGGCTGTTCTTCTCCTACCTGCCGACGTGCTGGCGCGAGCAGCCGCCGGACGTGGCGGCCGAGGCCGCCGCCGTGGACCTGGCCGACGACGCCGTCCCCGCCGACGAGTCCGTCCCGTTCGACGTGCACGACATCATCGACGGGCTGGTCGACGCCGACTCGTTCTTCGAGCTCAAGCCGCTGTTCGCGGCCGAGGTCGTCGTCGGCTTCGGCCGAATGGACGGACGTCCGATCGGCGTCGTCGCGAACAACTCGGCGGTACGCGGCGGGGTGCTGTTCGTGGACTCCGCAGACAAGTGCGCGCACTTCATCTGGCTGTGCGATGCGTTCAATGTCCCGCTGCTCTACCTCGCCGACGTCCCCGGCTTCATGATCGGTTCGGCGGTTGAGAAACAGGGCATCATCCGGCACGGCGCAAAGATGATCACTGCCGTATCGGAGGCGACCGTGCCGCAGCTGTCGGTGATCCTGCGCAAGGCCTACGGCGCCGGGCTCTATGCGATGGACGGTCCGGGCTTCATGCCGGACGCCTGCATCGCGCTGCCGACCGCGAAGATCGCGATCATGGGCCCGCAGGCGGCGATCAATGCGGTGTATGCGAACAAGATTGCCGAAATCACCGACCCGGACGAGCGCGAGGCGTTCGTGGCCGACAAGCGTGCCGAGTACGAGCAGGACGTGGACCTGCTACGCCTCGCGTCCGATCTCGTCTTGGACGCGGTCATCGAGGCGTCCGAGCTGCGTGCCGAGCTGTCCCGGCGATTCGACGCGCTCGTCGGCAAGGACCGTCACTTCGCCGACAAGCGCCACGGCGTGCCGCCGGTATGAGCGGAGCTTGCGCGCCGACGGGAGGTCCGCTGATCGCCTCGATCCGGGTGCGGGGTGCAGCCACGCCGGAAGAACTCGCGGCCGTGCTGGCAGCGCTGTCCGTGCACGGGTCCGAGGCGCCGTTGACCGGCTACGAACTGTGGCGTGCACAGCGGGTCGCCGCCGGACTAGCGTTGCCGGGTGGCTCGCTACCGATTCCTCGACCCCATGGGCGACGTTCTCGACGAGCGTGAGTTCGCCGATCACGCCTCGGCGCTGGATTGGGCGAGCGAGAACGACGAGCTCGAAGACGATGTGCAACGAGTCGAATTCCTCGGCCCGCAGGGAGACTGGCGCTGGGCCGGCGCCCTGCGAGGCTGACGAGCCCCGCAGCTGTTCGCCCATCCCAGGGTCGTCACGGGTCCGCGGATCGTAAGGGTCCTGGGCAGGTTTCGGACATAGCCTCGCGAGATGGGCCGAGGGCGACCAGCGCGGTTCCGCCCGCTCGCTCTCGGCCTGACCCTGTGCCTGGCCGCGGGCGCGTGCACCAGCGCCGGCCCCTCGACGATCCGAGCCGCTCACGTTGGTGCGTCCTTCAGCGGTGTCGGCACGCTCCCGCGCCCGGCAAGTGCGTGGCCGGAAGCCGGCTACGACGCGCGCGACTCGTCGGCGACGCGAGCCCTCGGACCGCGCGACGGCCACGTCCGTTGGGTGCGCCGGCTCACCGGCAATGCCACGCCCGGTGCGGTAATCGGGACCGACGGCAGCATCGTGCAGGCGACCAATGACGGTGTACTGCACGACCTCGACCTGCGCACCGGGCGCGACGAGTGGACCTTCGACGCCCAGGCCAGTTACGGCAGCGATTTGTCGACCAGCCCCGCAGTGCTGGCAGGTGGAACGATCCTGTGGCCCGGACCACGCGACACCCTGTACGCGCTCAGCGGCTCCGGTCGGCTGCGCTGGACGGAAAGCTTCGGCGGTCAGGTACTGTCACCGGCCATCGCGGGCCGCAATCGCGTCTACGTCGCGGACCTCGCCGGTCACCTGACCGCGCTCACCGTCACTGGCGAGGACCACCGGAGAATATGGACGATCGACGTCGGCGGCCCGGACTACGCGAGCGCCACTGTCGGCCAGAACGGCACGATCTACACGGCGTCCAAAGACGACCTCGTCGCGGTCCGCGACCTCGGCGCCAGTGCAGCGCTCCTGTGGCGCCTGCATACCGCGCGTCTTGTCGAGGTCTCCAACGCCGTCGGACCCGACGGCACGGTTGTGCTCGGCACCAACAACGACATGGAGTTCGGGGTGACTCCTGCGGGCAAGCTCGCGTGGGCTTTCGACGTCCACGACTACACCTACTCGTCGTCGATCGTGCGCCCCAACGGCATCGGCTACTTCGGCGACAATCTTGGCCGGCTGCATCTAGTCGACTCGCGCACCGGGAAGATCGCGCAGACCATCGCGCCGCTCGGCGCGGGCAACGAGAGCATCTGGACCTCGGTCGCGGTCGACGCCGTGGGGGATTTCTACTGGGCGACGACAAAGGGCAACATCTACGGCTACGACGCATCGGGACGCCAGTTGTTGCACGTCAGCACTCAAGACTCGATCGATTCCTACCCCGCACTGGGCGCGGACGGGACACTGTATGTGGCGACGACGGGCGGGGAACTCTACGCCATCGGACGATAGCGGCCGCAACCAACTCACGCTGACGGGTAGCCGATATCGCCAAGGCCGTAGCCGAGTTCGGCCAGCATCCGGCGCAGCAGCGGCAGCGACAGCCCGACCACGTTGTGGTGGTCGCCGTCGACCGCTTCGACGAACCAGCCGCCCAGCCCGTCGATGGTGAATGCCCCGGCGACGCCGATCGGCTCACCGGTGCGGCAGTACGCCTCGATCTCGGCATCGCTCACGTCCGCGAAGTGCACGCTGGTCCGCGCGACGGCTTCGCGGCGACGTCCGGAAGCGACGTCGATCAGGCAGTGCCCGGTAACCAGGACGCCCTGCTTGCCGCGCATCCGTTGCCAGCGCTCGACCGCGTCCGCGACCGAGCCGGGCTTGCCCAATCCACGCCCCTCGAACTCGAGTAACGAGTCGCAGCCGAGGACGAGCGCATCGCCCATCTGCGCCGCGACGGTCTGCGCCTTGACCCCGGCCAGAGCCGCGACCAGCGCAGTCGTCGTGGACGCGCGGATCGAGCTCTCGTCGAAACCGCTGACGATCACCTCGGGCCGCACGCCTGCGGCCTGCAGCGTCGCCAGCCGCGCGGGGGATGCGGACGCGAGGACGAAGCGCACTCGTCCGAGCCTCGCTGCGCTCGTTCGGCCGGCAAAGCTCGATGACACTGATTCGCTCGCTACGCTCGCTCTACAACCCGATGGACTTGGAGATCACGCTCTTCATGATCTCGGTGGAGCCGCCGTAGATGCGGGTGACCCGGGCGTCGACATAGCGGCGCGCGACGGTGTACTCGGTCATGTATCCGTACCCGCCGTGCAGCTGCAGGCATCGGTCGATCACGCGGCCCTGCAACTCGGTGCACCACCACTTCGCCTTCGCCGCGTCCGCGGCGTCGAGCTCGCCGGAGTTGAGGCGCTCGACGCACCGGTCGACGAAGGACTGCGCGACGTCGATCTCGGTGGCGATCTCGGCGAGGACGAACTTGGTGTTCTGGAACGAGCCGATGCTCTTGCCGAACGCCTTGCGGTCCTGCACGTATCGCAGCGTCTCCTGGTATGCGCCGCGTGCCTCGCCGACGCCGTTCACCGCGATGGACGTGCGCTCCTGCGGCAGCTTCTGGGTGAGCTGGCTGAAGCCGCTGCCCTCCTCGCCGAGCAGATTCTCGACCGGGACGCGGACGTCGGTGAAGGACAGCTCGGCGGTGTCCTGCGAGTGCATGCCGAGCTTGTCGAGGTTGCGGCCGCGCTCGAAGCCGTCCATGCCCCGTTCCAGAATGAGCAGCGACATGCCGCCGCGACGATTGTCTCCCGGCTCACCGGTCTTCACCGCGGTGATGACGAGGTCGGCGTTGATGCCGTTGGTGATGAACGTCTTGCTGCCGTTGACCACGTAGTGCTCGCCGTCGCGCTTGGCGCTGGTGCGGATGCCTGCGAGATCCGAGCCGGCGCCCGGTTCGGTCATCGCGACCGCGGTGATCAGCTCGCCGGAGGCGATGCCGGGCAGCCAACGTTTGCGCTGCTCGTCGTCGCAGAAGCTGAGGAAGTAGGGTAGGCAGACATCGTTGTGCAGGCTGATCGCCAGCCCGGTTCCGGCGATGCCCGCGGACGCGATCTGCTCGTCCACGATCTGGTTGAACCGGAAGTCGTCGACGCCACCACCGCCGTACTCCTCGGGTACCGCCATGGCCAGGAAACCGCTCTTGCCGGCCTCGGTGAACACCTCGCGAGGGCTGATCCCGGCACGCTCCCAGTCCAGGTAGTTCGGGACGATCGCCTTGTCGACGAACGCGCGAAACGCGTCGCCGAAGGCGATGTGCTCCTCGTCGTAATGCTTGCGGTCCATGCGTCGTTTCTACCAGCGGTCGGGATAGCTTTGTGCCGTGCGGTCCGAGCGACATCTCGTGGAGCGAGCATGAAAACCGAGCGACATCTCGTGGAGCGAGCATGAAAACAGCGGAGCCGGTCGGGATCATCGGCGGATCGGGCTTCTATTCGCTGCTCGACGACGCAACCGAGCACCGTGCGCCGACCCCGTACGGCGAACCGAGCGGGCCGGTCACGGTGGGGACGCTGGCGGATCGCGCGGTGGCCTTCGTTGCGCGACATGGGTCCGAGCACCGCTTCGCGCCGCACGTCGTGCCATATCGCGCGAATCTGTGGGCGCTGCGTTCGCTGGGCGCGCGGCAGGTGGTTTCGCTGTCGGCCGTCGGTTCGCTGCGCGCGGATCGTCCGACCGGGACGCTCGTCGTGCCCGATCAGATCGTCGACCGCACGAACGGCCGTCCACATACCGTCTTCGACGCGGGGGACGGGGTAGGGCACGTGTCCTTCGCGGATCCGTACTGCCCGCGCGGACGTGCCGCGGCGCTTTCGTCCAACGAGTCAGTCGCGGACGGTGGGGTGCTCGTGGTGGTGAACGGGCCGCGGTTCTCCTCGCGGGCAGAGTCGCTGGAGTACCAGTCACACGGCTGGTCGATCATCGGGATGACCGCGATGCCGGAAGCGGGCCTGGCCCGCGAACTCGGACTCTGCTACACGACACTCGCACTCGTCACCGACCTGGACGCCGGGGTGGACGCCGGTTCCGGAGTCACCCACGCGGAGGTGCTGGCGGCGTTCGCCGCGAACCTGCCGCGCCTGCGTGCGCTGCTCGTCTCGACTCTCGCTGCGCTTCCTGCGGAACAGGACGACTGCGAGTGCGGCGATCGGTCCGGGCTGCCCTGATGCGCGTGCTGCTGACCGGCGGAGCCGGCTTCATCGGTACGCACGTGTCGGCGCGGCTGCTAGCCCGGGGACATCACGTACGGGTGCTCGACTCGCTGCGACCGGACGTGCACCCCGGGCTGCGCCCGGTAATCGACGGACTGGTGGTCGGGGACGTGCGCGACGCGGCTGCCGTCGACGCCGCGCTGGTCGGCGTTGATGCGGTCTGCCACCTGGCGGCCAAGGTGGGGCTGGGCGTGGACGTCCAGGATCTGCCCGACTACACCGATTCGAACGACCGCGGCACGGCGGTGCTGCTCGCCGCCATGGCGCGGGCCGGAGTCACTCGGCTCGTCCTGGCCAGCTCGATGGTCGTCTACGGCGAGGGATTCGGGCTGTGCTCGACGCACGGGGCGGTGACCCCTGGGCCGCGCGCGTCCGAAGAACTTGCGGCGGGACGGTTCGAGCCTCCGTGCCCGTCGTGCGGGCGATCGCTCGCGCCCGCGCTCGTGGGCGAGGACGCAGCGCTCGACCCGCGCAACGGCTATGCCGCGAGCAAGCTCGCGCAGGAGTACCTCGCGTCGTCCTGGGCGCGTGCGACGGGTGGCAGCGTCGCCGCGCTGCGTTATCACAACGTGTATGGGCCCGGACTGCCCGCGGACACTCCTTACGCCGGCGTTGCCGCGATCTTCCTCTCGGCGCTGCGTCGTGGTGAGGCGCCGCAGGTGTTCGAGGACGGCGGCCAGCGCCGCGACTTCGTCCACGTGCGCGATGTTGCGGCCGTGACGGTGAGTGCCGTCGAGCAGCACGCGGCGGGCGTCCGCGCGTACAACGTCGGATCCGGGACGCCGCGCACGGTCGGGGAGCTGGCGAGCGCCCTGGCCGACGCGACCGGCGGCCCACGTCCCGAAGTGACCGGCCGCTACCGGCTCGGGGACGTCCGGCACATCACCGCCGACTCGTCCCGCGCACGTGCCGAATTCGGTTGGTCACCCGCGGTCGGCTTCGCCGAGGGGACGGCCGACCTCGCCGGATGAGCGCGAGCTCAGGGTGCGGCGGGCAGTAGCACGCGGAACCGGCAGCCGTCGGCGGTGTTCTCCACGTCCACCGACCCCTCGTGCGCCTCAACGATGCCGCGCGTGATCGCCAACCCGACTCCACCGGACGCGGTGTGGTCGGTGTGCGGGGTGCGCGCCGGCTCGCCCCGGAACCCGACCTCGAAGACCCGGCCCAGGTCCGCCGGCGGGATGCCGCCGCACTCGTCGCAGACGACAACCTCGACCTGGGCACCAGGCAGCACGCCGACGTGCACGTCCACCGTGCCGTCCTCGCGGGTGTGCCGGATGGCGTTGGCGATCAGGTTGGTCAGCGCGCGGTTGAGCTCGGGACCGTTGCCCGCGATCGCCGCACCACCACCGGGTGAGCCGCACAGCGCGACGCGGTTGGCCGTCGCGAGCGGGGTGAGCGCGGCGATGCAGTCGGACACGAGGTCGTCCATCGAGAGCATCTCCATCTCCTTGGAGAATGCGCCGGCCTGGATGCGGGATAGGTCGAAGAGGTCGTCGACCATGCCGGAGAGCCGGTCGACCGACGCCGCGATCTGCTTGTAGTACTGCTCGGGGTTCTCGGCCACGCCGTCCTCGAGCGCCTCGGACATCGCCCGCAGACCGGCCAGCGGCGTGCGCAGATCGTGCGAGACCCAGGTGACCAGATCCCGGCGCGCGGACTCCAGCGCCCGTTCCCGCTCGCGGGTTTCCGCCAGGGTCGTCGCGGTCGCATTCAGCTCGCTGCGCAGGTGATCCATCTCGGCGGTCAGCCGTCGTCCCACCGTCGAAGGCACCAGCCCCTCGGCCAGCTCGGCCATCGCCTGCCGCAGCGCTTGCTTGTCCTTCGCGAGCCGGCGGGCCGCCGTCACCGCAGCGAGCGTGGCGATGAGCCCGCCGGCCACGCTCAGCACGACCACCGTGGTCAGGTCGGCCGTGGGCAGCAGCATCGAGTGCATGGCGCCGAGCAGCGCGCCGAGCGATGCGGCGGTGCCGGTAAGTACCACCGACATCAGCAGGCCGACGAGCGAGCGGCGACGCACCGGCAGCAGCACGAGCCACACGCCGAGGGCGCCGATCGCCGACCACAGCACGGCGCCGAGCAGGCTGATCACGGTGAGGTGCACGGAACCTCCAGCCGGTAGCCGATGCCCCACACGGTCTGGATCAGTGTCGGGCGGGTCGGGTCGTCCTCGACCTTCTCGCGCAGTCTGCGGACGTGGACGGTGACCGTCGACTGATCCCCGAACGTCCACCCCCACACCTCGCGCATCAGCTGCTCGCGATTGAACGCGACACCCGGATGCTCCAACAGGTAGGCGAGCAGTTCGAGCTCGCGCACCGTCAGCGCCAGCTCGTCCTCGCCTTTCCAGGCTCGGCGCGCGGCACGGTCGACGCGGATCGGTCCGGCGAGCAGATCGGCATTCGCCGGACGCGCGGTCACCGAGCGCCGCAGCACCGAGTCGATCCGCAGCACCAACTCGCGCGGCGAGAACGGCTTGGTCACGTAGTCGTCGGCGCCGACCTCGAGGCCCGCGATGCGATCCTCGGCCTCGCTGAGCGCGGTGAGCATGATGATCGGCAGATCCGGCAGGGATTTGCGCACCTGCCGGCACACCTCGAGGCCGTCGATCTCCGGCAGCATCAGGTCGAGGACAACGAGGTCGGGCGGATCGGACTCGATCGACTTCAGCGCGGACCGGCCGTCGCCGATGTGCTCGGCGATGTGCCCGGCCCGCTCGAGGTAGCCGACGACCACGTTGGCGACCGTGTCGTCGTCGTCGACGATCAGCACGCGCGCCACTTCATGATCGTAGGCGCCGGATGGAGGAGTTCCTGCGCGGGTACGCCCAAGTGTCACTGCATCGTAAGGTTGCTGTTGTGCCCATCTGGGTAGATTCGATCATGTGACCCCCGCACTCGACATCGTCCTGCCGTGTCTGGACGAGGCAGCGGCGCTGCCCTGGGTCTTGGGCCGGATTCCCGCCCGGGCCCGCGCGATCGTCGTCGACAACGGCTCGACGGACGGCTCGGCCGAGGTTGCACGCGGCCTCGGCGCCCGCGTCGTCGCGTGCGAGCAACGCGGGTACGGCGCGGCGTGTGCGGCCGGATTGCTGGCCGCCGAGGCAGACGCGGTCGCGTTCTGCGACTGCGACGCCTCGCTCGATCCGGCCGACGCGCTGCGGCTTGCCGGATTCCTGACCGATGCCGACCTGGTCATCTCCCGCCGTCGGACGACCGGACGGCGGTCCTGGCCGGTACACGCTCGGCTGGCCAATCTCGAGCTCGCCCGCCGCGTCCGCCGCCGCACCGGCGCGCCGATCACCGATGTCGGTCCGCTGCGGGTCGCACGGCGCGAAGCCCTGCTGTCGCTGGGCGTCGGCGACGCGCGCTGCGGCTACCCCGTCGAGACGGTCGTGCGCGCGGCCCAGGCCGGTTGGCGCATCGTCCAGGTGGACGTGGCGTACCGGCCGCGCGTCGGACGTTCCAAGGTCACCGGCACCGTGCGGGGCACGCTGCAGGCCGTGCGCGACATCAGCGCGGCACTCGCCCAGTGACCGCGGCGATCGTCGTCCTGGCGAAGCGTCCGGTCGCCGGGCAGGTAAAGACCCGCCTCGTTCCGCCGCTGTGCCATGACGACGCAGCCGCGCTCGCGGCGGCAGCATTGCGCGACACGCTGCGGGTCGTGAACCGGATGCGGGTGCGCCGTCGCATCCTGTCGTTCGCGGGTTCGCCGGAGGGCTGGCTCTGGCCGGGTTGGTGGCATCACCGCCAACCCGAGGGCGGGCTGGACACCCGGATGGTCGCCGCGATCGCCGATGCCGGCAGCGGTCCCACCGTCCTCGTCGGTATGGACACCCCGCAGCTGCAAGCAGCTCAGCTCGAGGCGTTCGACCACTCGCGTTACGACGCATGCCTCGGACTTGCCTCGGACGGCGGGTACTGGGCGATCGGCCTGCGTGACCCGGCGCTGGCGTTCGTGACGATCGCGGGCGTGCCGATGTCGACGCCGCACACCGGTGCCGAGCAGTTGCGCCGACTGCGGGCGCACGGGCTGCGGGTGCAGTTGCTGGACGAGTTGTGCGACGTCGACACCATCGACGTGGCGATCGACGTGGCGAGGCTGGCCCCGCACAGCGACTTCGCTCGCACCTTCCGTGCGCTGCCGCAGACGGTCGGCTAGATGCAGACCGGAGCCCTGCGTCCGTACGAGGACGCGCTGCGCACAGCCGGGCCGCTGGCCCTGCACTCGGCGCGCGGCGAGGTCATCGTGCTCGATGTCGCGCGCTGGCTGGAGCCGGTTGACGCGGTCGACGAGACCGTGCTCGCATGCTGCCGCGTCCCCACGCTGGACGTCGGCTGCGGACCCGGGCGCTTCGTGGCCGCCCTGGCTGAGCGGGGCGTTCCCGCGCTCGGGCTGGACATCGCGTCCACCGCGATCGCGCTCAACGTGCATCGCGGGACGCCAGCCCTGCTGCGCAGCGTGTTCGCGCGGGTTCCGGGCGAGGGACGCTGGCCGGTCGCCCTGCTGATGGACGGAAACATCGGTATCGGCGGCGACCCGGCCCGATTACTGCGCAGGCTGCGGCGCGTGCTGTGCGCTTCCGGTCGGCTGATCGTCGAGACCCATCCGGACGACGGCGTCGAGCAAATGCTCACCGTGCGGTTCAGCCGCGGCGGAGCCGCTATCGGTCCGCAGTTCGAATGGGCGCACGTCGGCCTGAGGCCCCTGCTGCGCCGGGCCGAGGCGGCCGGCTACCGCTCGTCCGACGTGTGGTCGATCGGCGGCCGGACGTTCGCCTCGCTCGGCGCGTGATCGCGGCGATAGACGAAGCCCAACCGTGCGGCGTAGACGATCGCGCTGAGACCGAACATGGCCGCAGTCAGCAGCAGCCACCGATCCAGGAACGGCTGCTGAGTCAGGCCGGTGGCCCGGTGATAGCTGTTCTTGCCTTGCTCGATGATGCCGGGGAAGAACAACAGCAACAGCAGCCCGGTTCCCAGCAGTGGTACGCGTAGATAGTTCAGCGCCGGCAGCCGCGACTCGGTTGGTCGGGCTCGTCGACGTATCGAGCGCAGCGCCCCGGACAGCGACCGATCGGCGAGGGCGTAAAGCGGAAACAGCACAAGGTCGTGAGCGATGATGGCCGCGAGGAACCAGATCAGGATCGCCGGCCATTTCGCGGTGGTGGTGACGGTCTGCGTGGCGGCATAGGCGGCCAATGCGAAGCAGGCAATCAGGGCCAGCAGATGCAGCGGGTTCGTCCCGTAGAAGCGTTTCGCGTGAGCGAAGAGTTTCGACATCTCAGTTGCCCCGGAACTCGATAGCACGCACCCATTTCGTGTTATGAACCCCGGGAATCGCGGGGACGATGATGCGGGCCGGGAAGCCGTGGTCAAGGGACAGGTCCGTACCGTTGACGTGCAGCGCGAGCAGCGAGTCGCCATTCGCGACCTGGTTCTCCTGGAGCGCGGCGTGGTTGAACGAGCCGCGCTTCTCCAGAGACCGCACCATTGCCGTTTTCGGCGCCGGCACGCCGGCGAGCGCAGCGAGATCCCGCAGTCGCACCCCGGTCCAGGTCTGGGTGGTGGACCAGCCCTCCACGCAGGCGATCGGCAGGTCCACGGTGTGTTGCGGCATGGCCAGCAACACGGCGCGCGTCACGATGATCGGACGCGGCCCGCCGTGCAGGGTCAGCCGCCATCCGGTGCCGGAGTCGGCGGCGGTGATGGCTGCCGCGGCCGCGCTGCGATTGACCTGGAAGTCGGTCGGGCCGTCGCCGTAGCTGCGGCCGCGGGGGAGCAGGAACGCGAACGGGCGGGTGAATCCGTCGAGCGTCTGTCCGGCGGTCAGGACCGCGACGAGCAGCGATCCGCCGCCGACCAGGCCCAGCGCGCCGCGCCGGCTGATCGTCGCCGGGGCCGGATCAGTGGCGACCAGACCGTCCTCATCCGGCGGCTCCGGGACGGTGTCGGCCCGGGACGTCCGCAACACGGCACGCAGCGACCGGGACCGCAGGCCGCGGATCATGACGGGCAGCTTGATCCCGACGTGCACGACGAACCCGGCGATGAACACCCAGGCGCCGTAGTAATGCGCGGTGTAGAAGCTGAACCCGAAGATGTAGTCGTACTGGATGTTGAGCACGCCGGTGGCGATCTCGAACAGGATCCCGCCGACGAGCATCAGCAGCGAGATCCGTTCCACCACTTGCGCCAGTGAACGGGCCGGCGGCCAGGTGAACAGTCTCGGGGCGACCGACCACAGCTTGGCGAAAACGACTGGGATGATGATCAGTCCGAGCCCGACGTGCAGGCCCTCGGTCAACCGGAACAGCCAGCTCGGGCGGGTGGGCCAATCGAAGAAGGGCAGGTGCAACCACCCCACGTGCGCGGGCATTGCCTGACCCAGCCGCGGGCCGTAGGCGATGTAGTCGAGCAATCCGGTGATGATGACGATCGGCAGCGCCGCCAGCAGGATCGCGCCGAAGATGGACGTCAGCCACGGACCGCGCAGCGGACTGCGAAACGCGGAAAGCCTGCTCAGTCCCGGGGGCGGGTGTTGCTCCAGCGTCCGCCACAATCGCGCGGGGAATCCGTATTCGGGTTCTGGACGATCGGCCGCTTCGGCTGGGGAATCGAGGCCAGGGGCAGGTGGAGTCGCGGGCGGCACGCCTCCAGTTTGACCTTGATCGGTCGGACAAACCCTTACGAGGAGGAGAACACGCCGGATTTGTCCCTGCCGCTCGACGCGGCCTTTGACAAGCTCGCACGATGTCACTCGTTCGGGCGCGGGTCGTGCTCGCGGTTGCGCTCGTGCTCGAGGTGGCGCTGTTCGCCTGGCTGTTGCATGACGACGGCGCGTTCGCCTGGGTGCTGCACGACCGCGGACTCAAGCAGCGCGACCTTTGGCTGGCGATCCTGGCCACGCCGGTCTTCGCCGTCGCCGTGTGGGCACTGTCCCGCGCGGAGTTGGCGCCCCGCCGTGCCGTGCCGCTGATTCTGCTCGTCGGCGCGCTGCTGCAGGTGCTCGCGC
>JALZAI010000245.1 GCA_030948475.1 Actinomycetota bacterium | reverse complement strand
GCTGGATCGAGGTACACCCAGAACGTATCGCCTGCCGCCTCGCCCGGTTGCACTGCGTGCTTTGTTGCTCCGAGCGCCAGCACCTGGGGTTCGACGGCGTCGACATCGTCGACAGTCACGTCGAGGTGGAACTGTTGCGGCCGTTCACCGGTAGGCCACGTCGGCGGGGCGAACTCGTCAGCCAGCCGGAACGCCAGCCGCAGCCCGTCGACGGTGAGGACAACCCAGTCCTCTTCGGCGACGTCAATATCCCCGCCGAGAACACCTCGGTAGAACTCCGCGAGCGACCGAGGGTGCGGGCAATCCAGGACCACGGATCGCATGCGGGCAACTGCCATGGTCAGACAGTCTTTCACGGCCGGTTGCACTCGGAGGGCGTCCTGCGGACTGTGATCAACCGAGCGACTCAGCCGACGACAAACACTCCGATCTGCGTGTGCCGCTGAGCCGCGACTCGTCCGCGATATCGACTAATACACGGGTGATCTTCTCGGCATATCGCCGTCGTGGTGGTCGCGCTGGGAGCGTGGCGCGATGACTACTTTCCCGTTCTTGATCAGGTGCGCTTCGGCCTCGGGCGAGGTGCGGTATCGGCTCGGCGATCCGCTGGTGGATCGCTATCTGGAGTTCGTGGCTGGCCGGGCTCGGCCAAACACGCTGCGGGCGGTGGCCTTCGATTTGAAGACGTTCTTCACCGTGGTCGCCGAGGACCCGGTGAATGTCGCGGCCGCGGACGTGTTCGAGTTCCTCGCGCACCAGCGTGGTGATCGGTCGGTGGTGCGTATCGCGGATCGGGAGTCAGGTGTGTCGGCCCGGACGATCGCGCGTCGGCTCTCGTCGGTCTCCGGGTTGTATGCGTATCTGATCGCTCGTGGTGACACCGCGGTTCGGGTGAATCCGGTGCCGCGCGGGTTGTCGACCCGTCGTCCGGGGAGCAGGCGGACGCGGCAGGTGCCGCTGGTGCGGGTGCCGCGCACGCTACCGCGCATCCTGGCGCCGGGCGAGGTGGATCGGCTGGTGGCGGCGCTGCGCACCGCCCGGGACCGGGCGATGATCGCCGCGATGGTGCTGGTCGGGTTGCGCCGCTGCGAGGTGCTCGGGCTGCGCTTCGAAGACGTGCAGATCGCTGATCGGCGGTTGGTGATCGTCGAGGGCAAGGGCGGCCATCACCGGGTGGTGCCGGCGGCGAACTCGTTCTTCGACGCGCTGGGCGGCTATCTGCACGACGAGCGACCGAGCAACGCGGACACCGATCGGGTGTTCGTGGTGTTGAAGGGTCCGCGCCGCGGGAAGCCGCTGTCCGCGGAAGGGTTGGACGAGATCCTCGATGGCGCCCGCCGCCGGGCTGGGCTGGCGCATGCGAGCTGCCACGAGTTGCGGCACACCTGCCTGACGCGGTTGCGGGAGGCCGGCATGGCGTTGGAGGCGGTGCAGGCCCAGGCCGGGCACCGCTCGCTGGAGTCGACCCGGATCTATCTGCATTTGACCAACGCCTGGCTGGCCGGTGAGTATCAGCGCGCCGCGGCACTGATCGATGCCGACGTCACCGCGGTCGCGGACATGCTCGCCGCGCAGGAATTCGGTGCCCGGTGAGCGCGGCCCCGGCGTCGGCACCGCTGTCCGCGGAAGAGCCGCGCAGCCAGGCCGAGATTGAGTGGGCCGAGATCGCCGCGGCCGCGCCGCAGCTGGCCGCGACGATGCGCCGCTACCTGCGTCAGGCGGCCACGTTCCTCGCCCCTGCCAGTGTCGCGTCCGCAGACGGCGCGTTGCGGATCTTCGCCCGGTGGCTGCTGGCCAACACTTCTGTGGTCGCGGTCGCCGGCGTCACCCGCGACGCGATCGAGGACTTCAAGGTCTATCTCGCCGGCCGGCCCGGAATGGGCGGCAAGTCGCTGAGCGAGAACTCGCAGCGGCAGCGGCTGCGCACGCTGCGGGTGTTCTTCGAGCGGATCATCGAGTGGGACTGGGCCGACACCCCGGCGCGCAACCCGATCCTGAACTGGGACCTGCCCAAACGGCCCGAACCGCTGCCCAAGTTCCTCGATGACGCCGACGCAGCGAAGGTCATGACCGCGGCCCGGGCCAGCAAGGACCCGCGCGATCGGCTGATCGTGGAACTGCTCGCCCGCACCGGCATGCGCAGCGGAGAACTGGTCGCCCTGGACGCCGACGCGGTGGTGCGCATCGGAACCGGGCACTGGCTGCGGATCCCGCTGGGCAAGCTGCGCAATGACCGCTACGTGCCGCTGCACCCGCAGCTCGTCTCGCTGCTCGGCGAGTGGACCGCGGCCAACCTCGAGCACATCCGCGCCCACCGGCGCCTGGTCGCCGACCACCGCGGCCCGCTCAACCGCTACACCGTCGAACGCACCGTCGCCCGAGTGGGGCGCGCCGCCGGCGTCGAGGGCGTGCACCCGCACCGGCTGCGGCACACCCTGGCCACCCAGGCGATCAACCGGGGCATGCGGCTCGAGGCGATCGCCGCGCTGCTCGGGCACCGCAAGATGGAAATGACGCTGATCTACGCACGCATCGCCAACCGCGTCGTCGCCGACGAGTACCAGGCCATCAGCGCCAAGATCGACGCCCTCTACGGTCAGCAGCCCGAACTGCCCGCCGACTATGAGAGCACCGGCATGGCCCGGCTGCGCCGCGAAGCGACCGCCCGGATGCTCGGCAACGGACTCTGCACCCGCCCCGTCGAACTCGACTGCCGGATGGAATCAGCCTGCGAAACCTGCGCCTACTTCCGCACCAGCACCCAGTTCTTGCCCATCCTTACCCGCCAACGCGATCACGCGGCCGAACGCGGTCAGACCGAGCGAGTCGCCCTGTTCGACGGTCTCATCAGCCGCGTCGACGCCGATGGAGCTAACGAAGATGCCTGAGATCAACCTCGGACTCAGCGACGCGATCGAGCTCGCTGAACTGCTCACCTTCCTCGCCGACTGGCTTTCCGGCAGCCAGCAGCACATCCTCGCCGACAGCCTCGCCGCCTACGTCGGCCACGACACCTACAACGTCGACGAGCTCCGCACCGACCTGCACCGATTCGTGTTCCTGCTCGGCCTCAGCGACGGTGAACAACTCTTCGGAGAGACACCCGCATGATCGACAAATCCGAACCCGCACCGTCGACGCTTGACAGGATCACCCGTATAACGAGGCCTCTTTATGTCAAGGGCGGCGCTGAGGTGGCTTTCTGGTTCGTGTGGGCTGCGCCGTCGGGTGGTCGGTTCTAGGCTGGGCGGCGACCCGGGAGTGGCTTCTCCGAAGAGCTGGCGTTTCGGGGTGTGAGCCGGTCGCGCTGGATGCAGAGTCGTTCCCCGATTGCCCTCCCGGGTCCTGGGACACCTGGCTGCGTGTGGCTCGTTCGTCGGCGATGAGTCGGGCGTAGACAGCGTCGCTGATCTTGCGTTTGAGCGCGCGGAGCGCGCACTTGCCGGTCATGCCTTCGGCTCGTTTGCGGTCGTAGTAGATCCGACCATCGGTGCGAGGGTTGCGGATCTGGACGACGGCGGCCATGTGGATGGCGTGGTTGAGCTGGCGGTTCCGCGCCGAGACAGCCGGTGGATGTTGCGGTTGCCTGAGGACGCTTCGATCGGGGCGGTGCCGTTGTAGCTGGCGAAGTGCTCGCGGTTGGCGAAGCGGCGGATGTCGCCGGCGTATCCGAGGACCGCGGCGGCGATGATCGGGCCGACGCCGTGGATCTCGGTCACGGTGGTGTTGGTCGCTGCGACCGCCTTGGCCAGCCGTCGTTTCACCTCAAGGCGCTGGCCGTCGATGCGTTGCAGATCAGCGACAAGCTCGCGCGCTAACTCGAGCTTCGCGGCTGCGACCGCGCCATGCGCAGTGATCGAGTCAAGGACCCCGATCGCCTGCGTAGCCGAGATTCTGCGGGCGAACCCGCCGGGCACGAGCTCGCAGAGCACTGCATGCAGACGGCAAACCAGTTGCGTCCGGAGCCCGCCGAGATCGTGGTAGCGACGCGACCACAGCTTCAACACCGAAGCGACGTCCTCTTCGAGGAGATCGACTGCTGAGTGGGTGCGCAACGCGGCGACAGCGACTGAGCGGGCGTCGTTGGGATCGTTCTTGTTCACCTGTCCGGTGTTGAGCAGCCGGACCCGCGCCGCGAGCTTGGGCTGAACGTCCATGACTCGCTCGCCCGCACCGATCAGTTGCTGCGCCAACAGCTGCCCGAGGCCTCGGGCACCTTCGATCGCCCAAACCCGTTCGGGCCACGAAGCGGCCCATCGTTGCAGCTGGTCGACCTGGCCCGGCGCTGCGATCACGCGCAGCTGCCCGAGCTTGCCCTCGCCCTCGTCAAGGGCTAGAGCCGTGTGCGATCCCTTGTGCGGATCGATGCCGATGATCACCTGCGCCACGTCGCCTCCAAGGACGTCACCGATGGAAGACCGTGGCGGGCATGTCTGATTTCAGATCGATCGCAATCGCGCCTCTTTCGAGCCACACCACGGCGAGATGCGACGGACCAGCACCTCGTTAACAAGCCAGACCGGGCTGGTCGGCAGACGGTTATCGAGCCGGCCCATCGCACCCCTGGACGCTACGACCGAAGCCGTATGCCCACCTTCGAGTCTCAATCAGACGGTTATCTGAAGTCCGGCCACCGACGCCCGGTGATTCAAGGCTTCAATGTCGTAGACATGTCTTCGTCGCCGGC
>JALZAI010000214.1 GCA_030948475.1 Actinomycetota bacterium | reverse complement strand
GAGGCGATGGTCAACTCCCACGTGCTGCGCAGCGGCCAGGCCAGCCAGCTCGACTTTCAGCGAATCGCCGCCGCGATGGACAAGCTGACCCAGGCCGAGCTGTGGATCGACGACACGCCACGCCTGTCGATCGCCACCCTGCGCGCGCGGGCGCGGCGCATGAAGTCGCAGTACGGCATCGGGCTGGTGATCATCGACTACCTGCAGCTCATGCAGGGCGGTCGCCAGGAGTCCCGCGTGCAGGAGGTGTCGGACATCTCCTCCGGCCTCAAGGCGGTGGCCAAGGAGCTCGAGGTGCCGGTGCTGGCACTCTCGCAGCTGTCGCGCGCCAGCGAGCAACGCAACGACAAGCGGCCGCAGCTGTCCGACCTGCGCGACTCGGGCGCCATCGAGCAGGACGCCGACGTGGTGCTGTTCCTCTACCGCGAGGGCATGCACAAGCCGGACGTCGACAAGGCCAGCACCGAGCTGATCGTGGCCAAGAACCGCAACGGGCCAGTGGGAGAGATCGAGCTCATCTTCAACGCCGAGCAGACGACGTTCCGGGAGCCGTACCCGCACGACGAATGATGCTTCTTGGGCGCGATGAGCGGGGCATCGCGATGGTCACCCCGCCGCCCTGACGGCCGCGTACCCTGTCCGGGTGGACGGGTTGCCGGGTGTCGCCACCCGCAGGCGCTTCATCTGGCTCATCCTCGGAACGGTGACCCTGCTCCTACCTGGTTGTAGTGCGACGGCTCCCGGCGCGCCGACCGTGCTCTCCAACCCCACCGCCTCATCCGCAGTTACGCCCGCGCAGCTCTTCAGCAGTCCGCCGCCCTTCCCCGGCTACCACTGGTCATTCAACGGCCGTAGCGTTGCCCCCCAGGTTGTCGTGACATCCGCGGGCCCCGAACACTGTGGCTGGGAGGGGGCGACTTTCCTGACCATTGCCTGGCCTCCAGGCACCTATTCAGACACCGCGGCGCACGCCCGACAATATGTGCGGGACCCAAGGGGCGTAACCCGCACGCCGTTCCTCCTTGCGGCGCTGGACCTGAACACGAAACTACCCAGCGACGCGCACCCCACCGGCCTCACCTATCTGGGCCTGGAGATTTACACAAGCGACGGGGACATCGATCGTGCGGTGTATGTCGTGGGTGGTGGCATCACGGAGCGCTGGCCGCGCAGCGATCCAATGACCTTGTGTGTCTGACCGCCGTGCTTCCCCGGATGGGCAGAGGTCAGGTAAGGCCTCGCCCCGCCGCGGGTAGGAAGCCCGAGCAGAGAATGCGCAGTGTCGTGATGCGACCATTGGCGGTGTCGTAGTAGGCGGTCTGTTCGCAGACGAAATCCCCGCCGCCGTTTCGAAGACGCGCCCGGTACACCACCCGCTCGCGGTCGACAACTCGGTCACAGTTGACCGCGAGGATCTCGTACACCTCGTCGCTGGGTTCAAACCATTGTTTGAGCACACCGTCGATGACCGCGCCGACGTCAGTCGCCTCCCATTGGCGCCCGGGCGTCAGGCCCCGGAAGTCGATGTGATCGTCAAGGACCGCGGCCACGCCGCTCCAGTCCTTGGACAGGAGTGAGCGCGCAAACCGCTCGCCCAAGGTTGTCGCTGCCGTCGACATCGGATACCCCCAAACAAAGGCGTCCAGCAGAGTATTGCCGATGCGCCTTGCTTCGTAACCGGGGTTGGCATACAGTCGTTCGGCTTGCCATGAAGCCGTACTTCATCGCGTTGGGTGTCGGACTGACCCTCACCGGTTGCAATTCGAGTGGCCCGTCGCCAACCGTGGCGTCCTCACCGACCGGTGGCAGTCCGATCATCACGCCGGCTTCGACAGTCGCAGTGGTTCCAACCGCGCCGCCGCCGCCGGTTCCCGCCGGATTTGTGGTCGAAGATCTGTCCTTCGCCGGCGACGCAGCGTTTGCTCTCGGGCACGTCGGCAATACGTCGAGGCTCGCCGAGAGTGACGATGCGGGAGCAAGCTGGCACCTCGTCGCAGACGTCCCCGAGCCCCCGTGCGTCAACACTCAACCGTGCGTGGACAGGGTGCGGTTTGGCAGCGCCGAGGTCGGATACGCGTACGGCGAGGCCGTGTTGCTGGTCACCCACGACGGCGGTCACCACTGGCGTCAGCAGTTGTCGGGGTCGGACACAGGCACGCTGGATCTCGCCACCTACGGCAGCGATGCGGCCGTCCGAGCCTATGGGGCGGCCCCGTGCGTGTGCACCCTCCAATACACCAGCGACGGTGGACAGACTTGGCGAGACACTGGAGTGTCGCCGACATCGAGGAGCAACTCGTCGGATCGTGTGCTCATGCAATCAAACGTGGCCTACGCCACTCAGTTGGGGAACCCCGCCGGCGGGGGCGAGGGAGGCGCGGCGGTGTATGTGTCCGCTGACCAGGGCCGGACCTGGGCCGCTCGGGCTACGCCATGCGGACAGATCCCGCTGATCGGGGACCTGGCCGCAGCGGGCAGCCTTGTGGCGGCTGTCCTATGCCTCGATCGAAGCACGCAGCCGTACACCATCACGCTGAGGCTGAGCAGCGACGCCGCCCGGACATTCGGTGCGGCTTCGAGCCCCGTCCCCGGGGCGGCAGTTGACGGGATCCTCGCCGTTGCCAGCGACACTGTCGTAGCGGTCGGGAATCCGTCGGGTGCGTTCATCTCCACCGACCGCGGCGCACACTGGCGCCGGACGTTGGCGTGCGGCGCTGGTTGGCTCGGCTTCGAGTCCGCCACGCAAGCGCATGCGCTCTGCGGCAACACGGTGTGGCGGAGCAGCGATGCCGGACAGACCTGGAGCAGCTACAGCTTCGGTTAGTCAGCCCGCGTCACAACGACACCGTCCAGTGCACGAGCGCGAACAGGCCAACTAGGCCGAGTAGCGCAATCAACACCATGAGCAAACACCCCGAGCAACAGGAGAACCGAGGTCTGCGTCGCACAGAGCGATAGCCTCGGGCCATCGTCGGATACACCCGACGGCCGAAGCGGGTTGTGTACTGCGACACCGCGGGATAGGCGCGGTCCAGGTACGGACGAACCCGGCGATGTCGCAGGATTCGCATGACGATGATGTCCACGAGCAGCCAGCGAAGAAACACGGGCACGGGTGGTACTCCTAGCGTGACGGTGGCCGTCCCGAGCGGCCCGTCTAG
>JALZAI010000070.1 GCA_030948475.1 Actinomycetota bacterium | reverse complement strand
GCTGCACGAGGTGTGCCGGATCGCGGACCGGATCACCGTTATCCGGCGCGGCGCGGTCGTCGGCACCGAGCAGCCGAGCGCGTCCGCCGGCGACCTGGCGGCGCTGATGGTGGGCCGGCCGGTCAAGCTCGTCGTCGACAAGGACGCGGCTGCGCCGGGCGAGGTCGTGTTGGAGGTGCGAGAGGTCTCCATCGTCGATGACAACGGCGTCCTGCTCGTCGACAAGGTGTCGCTCTCGGTCCGCGCGGGCGAGATTTATGCGATCGCCGGGGTCCAGGGCAACGGGCAGACCGAGCTCACCGAGTCACTGGTCGGGCTCACCGCGCCGACCAGCGGCGAAGTCGTCATCGCCGGTCGACGCGTCAACACGCTCAGCACCGACGAGGTGCTGGATCTCGGCGTCGGCTACGTGCCGGAGGACCGGCTGCACGACGGGCTGGTGGGGTCGTTCTCGGTCGCCGAGAACCTGGTATTGGATCTGCACGACAAGGCCCCGTACGCCAAGCGCGGTTCACTCAACCTGAACGCGATCGCGCGGAACGCCACCACCCGGGTTGACGAGTTCGACGTGCGGCCGCCGACACCGCTGGCGCCCGCGTCGACGCTGTCGGGTGGCAATCAGCAGAAGGTGGTCCTGGCGCGCGAGCTCTCGCGTCCCCTCAAGCTGTTGATCGTCGCCCAGCCGACGCGCGGACTCGACGTCGGCTCGATGGAGTTCGTGCACCGCCGCATCGTCACCGAACGGGACAACGGAACCGCCGTCGTTCTCGTCTCCACCGAGTTGGACGAGGTGCTGGGCCTGGCCGACCGCGTGGGCGTGATGTTCCGCGGCCGGATCACCGGTGAGGTGCCGGCCGGAGCGTCCGCGGAGCAGATCGGTCTGCTGATGGCGGGTTCAGACTCCGCGGAGGGAGAAACTGAATGAGCGCTGCCACGACCACGGTCGAGGAGGAGTTGCCGCCGACGCGCGGTACGCCTGGCCGCAACGACTGGGCCGGCGAGATCGTGGTCACCGCGTTGGCCTTCCTCGCGGCGCTGGTCTTCGGTGCGGTGCTCATCGCCATCTCCGACGCTCCGACCCGCAAATCGTTCGGCTATTTCTTCCAGCACCCGACCGACACGCTGAGCAGCGCATGGAGCGCCATCGCGGCGGGCTATTCGGCGCTGTTCCGCGGCGCCGTCCTCAACACCAACTCGCTGTACTCCAACGGTGGCGTCCCGATCTTCGGACCCATCTCGGACACGCTGGTCAATGCAGCGCCGCTGATCCTCGGCGGCCTGGCTGTCACCGTCGCGTTTCGCGCCGGCATGTTCAATATCGGCGTGCAGGGCCAGCTGATCATGGGCGCGATCTGCGCGGGCTATGTCGGCTTCGCGGTCTCGCTGCCACCAGGCCTACATCTGCTCGTCGCGCTGGTAGCGGGCATCGTCGGCGGAGCGGTCTGGGGCGGCCTGGTCGGCTTCCTCAAGGCGAAGACCGGCGCCCACGAGGTCATCACGACGATCATGCTGAACTACATCGCCGTAGCGCTGCTCAGCTATCTGCTCGGCGTGCAGGGCTTTCAGAAGAAGGGGTCGACCCAGGCGATCTCGGGAACCGTGCACGGCACGGCGCGCTTTCCGCACCTGTTCGATGACCTGCATTCGGGCATCATCGCGGCGCTGCTGGCGGCGGCGTTGTGCTGGTGGCTGCTCTCTCGCTCGACGCTCGGTTTCACACTGCGCGCCGTGGGTGCCAATGCCTTCGCCGCGCGCACCGCGGGCATGAAGATCGAACGCAGCTACTTCACGGTGATGCTGATCTCCGGTGCGCTGGCCGGCCTAGTCGGCTGCTCGCAGATTCTCGGTACCCGCGATGCGCTCACCCAGGATGTCGACTCGGGTTTCGGCTTTGACGCGATCACGGTCGCGTTGCTCGGGCGAGGAACACCGGTGGGGACGGTGCTGGCCGGTCTGCTCTTCGGTGCCTTCCGGGCGGGCGGCATCGTGATGGCCAGCGACACCACCACGCCTTCTGACGTGGTCTCGGTGATGGAGCCGGTGATGGTGCTCTTCATCGCCGCGCCCGCGCTGATCCGCGGCTTGTTCCGCCTGCGGGCGTCGAGCGTCGGCGGCATCGGGCAACTCGCCAAGGGCTGGAACGGATGAGCGCCACCGTTGCCGGCGTGGACGAGGAACTCGTCGTCGTCCACGAGGTCGTCGAGGTGCCGCCGTCCACCTTGCGCCGGGCACTCACCGGTGCGGTGATCATCGTCACCGGGGTGATCACGTTCCTGGCCTGGGGTCTCGGTGCCAAGAACGGCGAGACCGCCTTTCAGGTATCGCAGTTCGGCGACAAGTTCGAGATTCCCGTGCTGCGCTTCCCCGGCGGCGGGGCCGCGATGGTGATGGGCGTAATCGTCGTCGCGCTGGGTGTCGGGCAGCTCGTACGCGGCTACCGCAAGAGTCAGATGCGCTGGGTCATCACCGTCACCGTGCTGTTCTTCGTGCTGTCGTTCCTGTGCTGGGCCGGGACGGGTGACCCGACCAACCCGCTCAGCCTCACCGGCCTGGTCCAGCAGTCCATAATCTCCGCGATCCCGCTCATTCTGGGCGCGTTGGCCGGCATCGTGTGCGAGCGCTCGGGCGTGATTAATGTGGCCATCGAGGGGCAGATGCTGCTCGGCGCCTTCACCGGCGCGCTGTTCGGCTCGTCCGCCGGCAATCTCGGCATCGGCCTGCTCGCAGCAGTGCTCGGCGGGGCGCTGATCGGCCTGCTGCTCGCCGTCTTCGCGATCCGCTACCTCGTGAACCAGGTCGTTCTCGGTGTCGTGCTGAACACGTTCGCGCTCGGTCTGACCAACCTCGGCTACCACTCCGTAATGCAAAGCGATGCCAACCGCTACAACGGGGGGCTCACGCTCTCGCCGATCAAGATCCCGTTGCTCGGCGACATCCCGATCGTCGGGCAGGCGCTGTTCAACGTGAACATCATCTTCTACCTCACCTACGCTTTGATCCTCGTCGTGGACGTCGGCCTGTTCCGTACCCGATGGGGCCTACGCAGCCGAGCCGTCGGCGAACACCCAATCGCCGCCGACACAGTCGGCATCAAGGTGCGCGGAACGCGGTACCGCAACGTGCTCATCGGCGGCCTGATCGCCGGACTCGCCGGTGCGGCGCTGACCGTCGGCGGATCGGGCCAGTTCAACGGCAACATCTCCTCCGGAAAGGGCTTCATCGCGCTGGCCGCCGTGATCTTCGGTCGCTGGAGCCCGCGCGGCGCCGTCGCCGCCGCGCTGCTGTTCGGGTTCACCGACGAACTGCAGGTGCTGATCACCGCTGTCCAGACGCCCGTCGCCATTCCCTCGGCGTTCCTGGGCATGGCGCCCTACGTCGCGACGATCATCGCTGTGGCAGGTTTCGTCGGACGAGTCCAGGCGCCGGCCGCGGACGGCGAGCCCTACGTGAAGGGCTGAGGTACATGACCGAGATCGATTGGCCCGCGCTGCGCCTTGCCGCCCTGCAGGCCATGGGCAACGCGTACGCGCCGTACTCGCAGTTCCCCGTGGGGGCGGCGGCGCTCGTCGACGACGGGCGGCTGGTCGTCGGCTGCAACGTCGAGAACGCCTCGTACGGGCTGGGGTTGTGCGCCGAGTGCGGTTTGGTGTCGGCACTGCACGCGGGCGGCGGGGGCAGCCTGGTCGCCTTCGCGTGCGTCGACTTCCATGGCGACGTCTTGATGCCCTGCGGACGGTGCCGGCAGCTGCTGTGGGAGCACGGCGGTCCGGATCTGCTCGTCGACACGAGCGACGGCCCGAAGCCGATGATCGAGATCCTGCCGCTCGCCTTCGGACGCGAGCACCTTGGCTGACACATTCGATGCCGTCGAAGTCATCCGGACCAAGCGGGACGGCGGGATGCTCTCGGACGCCGAGATCGACTGGGTGATCGACGCCTACACTCGTGGCGCCGTGGCCGAGGAGCAGATGGCAGCGCTCGCGATGGCGGTGCTGCTGCGCGGCCTCTCGGCCGCCGAGCTATCGCGTTGGACCGCGGCGATGATCGCATCCGGGGAGCGGCTCGACCTGTCCGGGGTGTCTCGTCCGACGAGCGACAAGCACTCGACCGGCGGCGTCGGCGACAAGATCACACTGCCGCTCGCGCCGCTGGTGGCCGCCTGCGGTGCTGCCGTCCCGCAGTTGTCCGGACGCGGGCTGGGGCACACCGGCGGGACGCTCGACAAGCTCGAATCGATCCCTGGCTGGCGCGCGTCGATCTCGAACGCGGACTTCTTGCGCCAGCTCGACGACGTGGGCGCGGTCGTGTGCGCGGCCGGCGCGGGCCTGGCACCGGCCGACCGCAAGCTCTATGCGCTGCGTGACGTGACCGGGACCGTCGAATCAATCCCGCTGATCGCCTCGTCCATCATGAGCAAGAAGATCGCCGAAGGCTCGTCCGCGCTCCTGCTCGACGTCAAGGTGGGCTCGGGGGCGTTCATGAAGGATGTGGCGTCCGCGCGCGAGCTGGCCGAGACGATGGTCGAGCTCGGGACGGCGCACGGCGTGCGAACCGTCGCGTTGCTGACCGCCATGGACACCCCGCTCGGACGCACGGCCGGCAACGCGCTGGAGGTGGCTGAGTCCGTCGAGGTGCTGGCCGGCGGTGGTCCGGCCGATGTGGTCGAGCTGACCATGACGCTGGCCGGCGAGATGCTCCAAGCGGTCGGCATCGACGGCATCGATCCCGCGGACGCACTGCGCGACGGCCGCGCGATGGACGTGTGGCGCCGGATGATCGCAGCGCAGGGCGGGGATCCCGACGCCGAGCTGCCGGTCGCGTCCGAGCGGCATGTCGTCACAGCGCCGACGACCGGCGTGCTTTCGCGACTCGACGCGCTGGCGGTCGGTGTTGCCGCGTGGCGCCTCGGTGCTGGTCGGGCGCGCAGGCAGGACGCGGTGTCGGCCGCTGCCGGTGTGGTCATCCTGGCCAAGCCCGGGGACGAGGTGCACGCGGGCGAGCCGCTGCTGGAATTGCACGCCGATGACCCGTCCCGGTTCGAACGGGCTCTCGCTGCGCTGGACGGGGCTTACGACATCGGCTCGTCGCACCACCCGACGCCGCTCGTCCTCGATCGCATCGGCTGATGCTCAGTTCACCAACTCGACGGTGGCGGAAGTCCGCGAGATCGGCGAGCGCGGTATCCGCCGTGGTTCGAAGCAAGGCGGCGGCGATCGGCACGTCAAGATAGCTTGGCGGCATGCCTACCGCTCTCGACGACGACGCGATCCGCCGCGCTCCCAAGGTGTTGCTGCACGACCACCTGGACGGCGGCGTGCGCCCAGAAACCGTGGTGGAACTGGCCGAGGAGATCGGCTATCGCGCGCTGCCCGCGAACGAACCGGAGGCGCTCGCGAGCTGGTTCCGCGAAGCCGCCGATTCCGGATCGCTGGAGCGCTACCTGGAGACGTTCGCACACACCGTCGCGGTGATGCAGACAGCGGCCGGGATCAGCCGCATCGCGCAGGAGGCCGCCGAAGAGCTCGCGGCCGACGGTGTTGTTTACGCCGAGATTCGCTGGGCCCCCGAGCAGCACGTGGACGGTGGCCTGACCCTCGAGCAGGTGGTGGACGCCGTGTTGCGAGGCTTCCGCGCGGGCGAGCAGGCGGCGACGGGACGAGGCCAGCAGATCCGGGTCGGCGCGATCGTCACGGCCATGCGCCATGCCGCGCGCTCCCGCGAGATCGCCGAGCTGGCGGTGGCCTACCGCGACGCCGGCGTGGTCGGATTCGACATCGCGGGGGCCGAGGCCGGCTTCCCGCCGAGCCGGCACCTGGACGCCTTCGAGTACGTGCGGCGCGAGAACTTCCACTTCACCATCCACGCAGGCGAGGCGTTCGGGCTGCCGTCCATCTGGGAAGCGATCCAGTGGTGCGGTACGGACCGGCTCGGGCACGGGGTGCGCATCGTCGACGACATCGCCGTGGACGGCTCCCTGGGCCGGCTCGCGCAGTACGTCCGCGACAAGCGGATCCCGCTGGAGATGTGCCCGTCGTCCAACGTCCAGACCGGCGCCGCACCGTCGATCGCGAAGCACCCGATCGGTGAACTGCGCCGGCTGCAGTTCCGAGTGACGGTCAACACCGACAACCGACTGATGAGCGCGACATCGATGACTCGCGAGATGTCGCTGCTCGTCGAGGCGTTCGGCTACGACTGGCGCGATCTGCAGTGGTTCACGATCAACGCGATGAAGAGCGCGTTCATCCCCTTCGACGACCGCCTCGACATCATCAACGACCAGATCAAGCCGGGCTATGCGGCACTCATGGCCTAGCGGCGCTCAGGGCAGCAGGCCGTGCGACTGCTTGGCGGTCAGCACCCGAAGCACCGCGGCATAGACCTTGGTCTTGAAGCTCGGGTTGGTTTTCAGCCTGGCGCGGACGGCCGCGGTCATGGTTGCGGCCTGCGCTGCGTTGACGGTGAGGACCAGGTCGCCGCCCGCGCCGATGAAGCGCCAGGCCCGGCTGCCTACCTCGTAGCCGCTGACCTGCTTTGCCGCGCCGAGGTCGTCGCTGATCACCACACCGCGAAAGCCTAGATTCCCGCGCAGGATGCCGGTGACGATCGGTGGTGCGAAGGCTGCCGGACGTCGGTCGATGCGCGTGTAGATCGCCGTCGACATCATCACGAACGGCACGCCGTCTCTGATCGCGGCCGCGAAGGGCTGCAGGTACGCGTCGCGGCTGCTGGTCATCGAGTCAGTGACCCCGGTGGTGGTATCGGTGTTCCCGGTGACCCGGCCCAGGCCGGGAAAGTGCTTTGCCGTCGCGATCACACCCGCGGCGCCGAACCCGCTGGCAACCGCCGTCCCGTGCGAGGTGACCCAGGACTCATAGTGGCCGTACTCGCGGTCCAGGTCACCGATAGGCGGGTTGTTGGTGTCGCCGGGCGGGACCGTATCGAGCACGGGGGCGAGGTTGACATTGATGCCGGCCGACTTCAGTTCACCGGCCCAGGTGCTCGCGTCGTTGTGCAGGGTGTTCGGCGAAAGCTGGCCCTGGTCGAGTGCGCTCGGCATGTTCGAGAAGCCGGGCCCGCGCATCCGGCGGACGAGCCCGCCTTCTTGGTCGGTCGAGATGAACAGCTTGGTGTGCGCTGGCGCCTTGGCCTGGAGCGTGTTCGTGATCGACTTCTGCTGACGGACGCTCAGCATGCTGTTGCCGTCGAGGATCACCGATCCGACGTGATAGGTCTGGATCGCGGTGACCGTCGCGCTGCTCACAGCGGTGCTCGGGCAGCCGACCATGAGCAGTTGCCCCACTCGCTGGGCGTCGGTCATGCCAGCAAAGATCCGGGCCGCCGTGCCGGTACCCGCGCTGGTCGAGCGGGGCAACGACGAGGTCGCGGTTGCTGCCGCGCTCGTCCTCCTGCGCGCCGTCGTACTGCTCGTCGTGGTCGGTGTCGTGGTGGTCGTGGTCGTGGTGGTCGGTGTCGTGGTGGTCGGTGTCGTGGTGGTCGGTGTCGTGGTCGTGGTG
>JALZAI010000153.1 GCA_030948475.1 Actinomycetota bacterium | reverse complement strand
GTTCTGTCACCGGTTGACGACGGACCCGGCGCATCGTGCGGCAGCGCGCGCGGACCTGCCCTCGGCGCTCGACCAGTTCGACCTCACGCCGCACGAGCGACGGGCGATCTCCGGCGGCGACGTCGGCTTCCTGCTCGCCTACGGCGCGCATCCGCTGCTGCTGGTGCGCCTCCACGTGTACGGGATCGGCGGTCTGACTGAGGCCTCCTACTCGGAGCGGGTCCGGCGCGCGGCGCCCGTGGCGGAAGGGGTACAGGCGATGACGGAAGATTCGGCGGGCGACCGGTTGTGCCTCATTACCGGCGCTACCGGTGGACTCGGCGGCGTCCTTGCCACCGCGTTCTGCGAGGCGGGGTTCCACGCGGTCGTGTCCGCTCGGGACGCCGCCGTGCTCGACGCGCTGCGCGGCAGGATCCAGCGGATCGGCCGGGCCACCGCGATACCGGCTGACCTGCGAGAGCCGCACGACGTCGAGGAGTTGGGCCGCCGGGTTGCCGCGCTTCCCGGGCGGCTTGACGTGGTGGTCACCAACGCGGGCCAAGCCGTCGACAACAGCTTTCTGGCCCCGCGCGAGCCGCTGGCGCAGTGGCGGGACATGGTGCTGGTCAACGTGTTCGGTGCCGCCGCCGTGGCGCGGGTGACGCTGCCGCTGCTGGCCGCCACGCAGGGAAGCCTGTTCTTTGTCGGTTCGGTGACCGGACGGACCGTCGTGCCCGGAGACCTCTACTCGGTGACCAAGCACGCCGTCTCTGCGTTGGCGGAAGGGGTTCGGGTCGAGGCCGAGCCGTGCGGGGTGCAGGTGTGCGTCGTCCAGCCGGGACTGATGGACACCCCGCTCGTCTCAGCCGACCGTCGGTCCCGGCCCATGATCGATCCTCGATACGTCGCGAACGAGATCCTGCGGCTCGCCCGCTCGGGCCGCGCCGTACACGTGAACGAGGTGGTCGTCCGGCCGCGACCCGCCACGCCCGCCGACCACGCCCAACCACCAGGGAACGCCATTGGCACAAGCTGAGACGACACGCGTCCTCGGGCTCGAAGGCGAGATCCGTTTGGTCGAACCCATCCGGCTCGCCCTTGTTGGCTGCGGGGCTCACGCGTACCGTAACGTGCTGCCGCCGTTGCGGCAGATCCCCGAGGCGGTCCTCGTCGGCTTTTGCGACCTCAACGAGGAGAAGGCCCGCCTATACGCGCGCGCGGCAGGTGCCGACGTCACGTGGTTCGGTTACGTCGAGGACATGCTCACTCGCGCGGAGTTGGACGCGGTGCTCGTCGTCGTCGGCTTTGACGACGACAGCGGCGACCCGCTTTATCCCGAGGTCGTGGAGCCAATCCTGCGTCGCGGTGTGCCAGTGTGGATGGAGAAGCCTCCCGCCTCGGACCGCACCGGGGTGCGACGGATGATCGCCGCAGCGGAGGAAGGCGGGACGTTCGGCCAGGTCGGCTTCAAAAAGGTGTTCTCGCCCGGGGTCAACCGCCTGAAGCAACTCACCGGGTTGCCGGAGTTCGGCCGCGTCACCCAGTACATGTACAGCTACGACGTGGATCTCCCCGCCCAGGTCGGCAACCTGCGGTCCCCGTCGGGACGCAGGTTCCTCGACGACTTCGTGCATGTCGCCTCGGTCATCGACCACCTGTTCGGCGTGCCTGCCGCAGTCCAGACGGTCCGGGGACCATCCGGCGCGGGGTTTGTCGTCAACCAGCACGCCAACGGTGTCGTCGGCGTGGTGAACTTGACCGGCGAGTCGTCCGGCCTGTCCCCAGTGGAGCGGCTGGAGGTCGTCGGAAAAGGCGCGAACGCGGTGCTGGAGAACGGCGCCTACTTACGGTACTACCCGCCGGGCAACCGGGGACCGTACGGCACCAGCACGAGCTACCTGCCGTTGGTGACTGAGTCATCCCCGGCCGACGCAGGCCCGAGGGTCTGGGAGCCGGAATTCTCGCTCGGCAACCTGCACGGCGGCAGCCATTTCGTCCAAGGCTACTACCACCAGATGGCGCACTTCGTAGAGTCGGTGCGCGCACGGACGCCGCCCGCGCGCTGCGGGCTCGACGCCGCCCTCCGCGTCATGACCTACATGGACACGCTGGTGGGCGGTTTCGGCGACTGGAGGCAGGTCGCCGGGGAGCCGCCACCCGCGTACGAACACGTCGTCGACACGCCGCAGGCGTTCGCTTGCCCGGCGACCGACCGGCTGCTGACGCTCAAGGATGGATGGAACTACGTCTGCCGGGACTGCGGGAAGACACGATCCGGCCAGGACAGGTCTCCGTTCACCTGCGAGGGGGACGGCAGAAGCGCGGTCGGCGCACAATGACTGCCGTGTGGAGGTCAGGCGCCGAGGAGCGCGCGGACCCGATTGGGGCCGACCGCGAGCAGCAGCGTCGGCAGCCGGGGGCCGGTGTCGCGGCCGACCAGGAGCCGGTACAGCACCGCGAAGAACACGCGCTGGGCCGTCTTCAGCTCCGCCGTCGGCTGCGTGTCGAGTGGGAGCCCGAGCTGCTGCTTCGGCACGCCGTACACGAGTGTCGTCAGGCCTTCCAGTGACCAGTGCGCGTCGAGGTCGTCGAGCAGCAGCCGCACGGCCTCCCGCTCGTCGTCCCCGAGCGAGGCCAGCAGCTCAACATCTGGCTCGTCGCGCACCCACGTGCGCTGGTCGTCGGGCATCTGGGTGTTGACCCACGCCTGCGCGCGGTCCAACCGGGGTCGGACCTCGTCCAGCGACGTGACCGCATCCTCCGGGTCGAGGTCCCGCAGAATGCGCAGGATCTGCTTTTCTTCGCCGGTGGTGACGTCCACAATCGAGGCGAGTGTCCGGTACGGCAGCGAGTGGGACGTAGTTGGTAGGTCGACGGTGGTGGTTCGCGTGGCCCGGCCGTACGCGGCCTTGTCGGCCGCCGTCGCCGAGCCATCGGCGATCCGGCGCCGAAGGGCGTCCCACTCGTCGTATAACCGGTGGATCTCTTGGTCGAAGGTGATCTTGAAGGACTGGTTGGGCTGCCGTCGCGTGTATAGCCAGCGCAGCACAGGCGCCTCCATGATCTTCAGCGCGTCAGCCGGGGTCGGCACCGCACCCTTGGAACTGCTCATCTTCGCCATGCCGCTGATGCCGACGAACGCGTACATGGGGCCGATCGGGGGTTCCTGGCCGAACACCTGCCGGACGAGCTGACTACCGACAACGAACGACGACCCGGGCGAAGAGTGGTCGACACCGGACGGCTCAAACATCACACCTTCGTAGGCCCAGCGCATCGGCCAGTCGACCTTCC